>DAOSWS010000042.1 GCA_035593605.1 Thermoanaerobaculia bacterium
TCTGGTGTGCGGAGGGGATTGGAGTTGGTGGCAGGCGTGGGGCTATTCCCTGCTGATTGTTACCATCGGCCTGGGGGGGCGCATCTGGGCGGAACGGCGGCATCCGGGGTTGTTGGCCGAACGACAAAATATGGAGAAGGTCCAAAGTGCGAAAGCCTGGGACAAAGTACTTGCACCGTTGATGGCGCTGAGTGTGAGTTTTCCACTGGTCATTGTGGCCGGGCTGGATCATCGCTTTGGCTGGTCACCCGCATTTCCACTGTGGCTCAACGGTCTCGGCTTACTCTTGATCTTGTTCGGATATGCTTTCGCTGCCTGGGCATTTATAGAGAACCGCTTTTTCTCCAGTGTGGTGCGTATTCAGATGGATCGAGGGCATGTGGTGTGTGACAGTGGCCCCTATCGGTTTTTGCGGCATCCGGGCTATGCTGGAAACATCTTTCCACTGTTGGGCATTGTACTGGCCTTAAGTTCGATGTGGACACTTATTCCGGCGGCGGTGGCGCTTTTCATCACGGTGATTAGAACGGTGCTTGAAGACCGGACTCTACTCGACGAGTTACCGGGCTACAGCGACTATGCCCGACATGTGCGATATCGATTGATTCCGGGGATTTACTGAAGGGGCTAATCTGTTGACACGATTCTTATTTCCTGTTGAAGGTCCAATGAATACTATGGTGAATCTTGAAAGAAAGAATATATTGGGAACTTGTCTTTCTATCCTTGAGGCTTTCACGGAATCACGGCATAGAGCCTCGCTTCCATGGAAGCCTGTCGTTTGGTCCTGTACACTGTGCTGAGTAGATTGTCGTCAAAAAAACCTGGTGATAGTCGTGGTAGGCGAATCCGGAGGTAACCCTTGAAAGCCATCGTACACATGAAATATGGACTGCCAGATGTTCTTCAGCTCACGGATGTGGAGACTCCAGTTCCCCTGGATGACGAAGTCTTGGTCGAAGTTCATGCCGCTTCCGTCAATGCTTTGGACTGGCATATGCTTACCGCGGATGTGTTCCTGATCCGCCTGATGGGCAAGGGACTGATAAAACCCAGTAAGACAACACTTGGCGCTGACATCTCGGGGAGGGTTGTCGCGGTTGGCAAGGAGGTCAGGCGGTTCCAGCCGGGTGACCCGGTGTTTGGAACCGCAAAGAGCGGCAGTGGTGGTTTTGCCGAGTATGTATGTGCTCGCGAAGAAACCCTGCAGCTGAAACCATCCAGCATCTCTTTCGAAGAAGCGGCTGCCGTTCCGCTGGCAGCGCTCAAAGCCCTGCAGGGCCTTCGCGATAAAGGACAGATTGCACCAGGAAAAAAAGTGCTGATTCATGGGGCCTCCGGAGGGGTAGGTACATTTGCCGTCCAGATTGCCAGGTCGTTTGGAGCGGAAGTCACGGCTGTGTGCAGTTCAAGAAATCTTGAGATCGCTCGCTCCATCGGCGCCGACCATGTTATCGATTACACCCTTGACGATTTCACCAGGAGCGGAGAACTCTATGATCTTATTTTTGTCGCCAACGGCGACCGTTCCATCCATGAATACAAGCGATCGCTTAAGCCCGAGGGCATTTGCGTCCTGGCAGGAGGAGGAAATATCTCCATGGTCTCACTCCTGGCAGGAGTGCTCCTGCAGCTGTGGGTTTCAAAAATCGAGGGCAGGAAGATTGGTTCCTTTATGGCCCATATCAACCAGGAGGACTTGACCTGCGTGAAGGAGCTTCTCGAGTCGGGAAAAATCAAGCCGGTCATCGATCGACGGTGTCCGCTAAGTGAGACTGCAGAAGCTCTCCGATATCTTGGAGATGGGCACGCAAAAGGAAAAGTCGTCATAACCGTGAGACATGAAAGTGAGGCCGATCATTCCGGGGATGATTCACGTCATCAATGACCCCAGGATTAATGAAACAGAGCGATTGATTCCAAGTTTGACACTGAAATAACGCGGCGCTACACTTCTGTCATGGGCAGGAAAATAAGAGCAATAATGAATACTAGTTATCGTGTCGCCGGAATTCTGTTACTTTTGTGTGCCCATGCGGCCTGGAGTCAGGATTCGGAACAGACAGTAAAACGGGATAAACACCAGAGCCCCCGCCTGATAGTGCACCTGAGCGACCAGGATGTGCTGCTGCCTATCACGTCCATCGAATGGGGAGAACCGGACCGCTGGTCTATCTCCTCGCGCTACACGCACATGTTCGAGAAAAATCGGGATAATAAGACATGGTTGAACAATCTCAGCATCACGCTGAGTCCAGGCATTGCCGGCGGGCGTTTTGCTATTGGCTATCAAAGCATATATGATCCAAAATCCAATTCGGATTTTGTGATTCTCAGCGAAGCCCGTGCCGTACTCCTGCGGACCTGGGAAAATCCGCTTTCCAGCGAACCCAATCGCACCTTTGTCGGAGTAGAAATCCGAAGCAGCCTGTCGGGTATGATCAATGTCGGGGTCGGGTATTACAGACAGATCACCGACTCGAGCGGACCCGATGACAACTTCTATGGAGTCCACGTCGGCTTTGGGATTTAGCACGTAATTGTAATATCAGGAAACACAATACCTATTTGACACTGACATACTGCGGCGCTACACTTCTGCCATGGGAAGGATAATGAGAGAAAAAAGTGATAAATAGATATCGTGTCACCGGAATCCCGATAATCTTGCAGTTGAAGAAAATCCTGATATTCATTCCCATTATGCTGATCCTGTGTGATCCGCAAGGATGCAGTGCTTCAGAGAACAGGGAAACGAGTGACAGGTTTATCCCCGGTTCCTGCACGATATTCGCTGTAAGCTTTGGTGGGTCGGTCTTTTTCGGTAATAACGAAGACTGGATTAACCCTCTGACGTACTGCTGGGTTGAACCTCCGGGCACGGACAAATACGGAGTTCTGTGTTTTGGATTCGACAACTTGTACCCACAGGGTGGAATCAATGAAAAGGGGCTCGCATTCGATGCCAACGCCCTTCCCGTAATCACCATGAAGAAGAACCAGGATGGGATCAAACCCTATCATGCGATTGTAAATACCATCCTCATGCAGAAGTGCGCTACCGTCAGCGAGGCGATTGAGACTGCTAAACGCTACGACTGGAGTCAGTGCTATGGCGGAAAGCTTGACGGACAATTTCTCCTGGCGGACGCCCTGGGTGATGCGGTCGTGATCAGTGCCGATACTTCTGGTGAATTAGTGTTTACAAGGAAGGTGGAAGGCAATGGCTACCTGGTGTCTACCAACTTTAATCGTGCCTGTCCCGAGAACAGATATGGCAGATACCCCTGCAATAGATATGATACGACGGTAAAAATGTTGAAAGCGATCGACAGTGACCGTGATCTTACTTTAGATTATCTGGCATCTATATTGAATGCGGTCCACGTGGAAGGCAGGAAACTCAACACCCTTTACTCGAATATATTCGACCTAAAAAACGGTGTGGCATATTTATACTTTTGGCACCAATTCGACAGTCCGGTCACTTTTGATGTGCCTGAAACCATTGCTCGAGGGTTGGAACCCACGCAGATCAAAACCCTTTTCCCGGCAGGAATAGTTGACCAGGCTGCCGCCGAATTCAGGAGTTATAAAAGAAAGCGAATATTCATCCTGGCTGGCTGGGTGGTTCTGTTAATCAGTATTGCAGCTTTCATTATTGTCCGAAAGCTCCGCCGTGATCATAAAACTGGATAATTCTGTGGACAGTATACGTAATTATTGGACTTTAATTCAAGGAAATCTAATGATTGATTTCAGGTCTGACACTGTCATACCTCGGCGCTACACTTTTCATTTGCGAATAAATAAATAGAAAAAATAGTGATATATAGGATATATGTCACCGGAATTCCAGGAGAGGTGACAGGTTGTGAAATGGAGATATAATAGGATCCGAATACCCAGTGTTGGGTGCTCTTCACAAAGAGGTGAGCCAGTGAAAAACAGAATGGGTGAAAAAATAGGTTGGGCAGCGGGTTGGACCGGCGGCTTCATCTGGGTTCTCGTACTCTCTATGGTTTTTCTTTTCCAAGGGAAAATAGAACAAGGGATATTGGGAATGGTCCTGGTTGGCGCTGCGGTGTTTATAATTTTCCATTTCTCGCCATGGCGCTTTGTTTCAACGCATTATTGGAAGCTAATGCTCGCCCCATACGGAATATTCTTCCTGTCTATCGCCTGGGCCATATGGTCCTACGGTGACCTTGGCGCAATCGGATTGAATTTGTGGAATCTACTGTGGCTCATTCCAATGCTGACGCCATTTGGGGTTTTGAGCAAAAGGAAATGGACAGATTCCACCACCCAACAAAGCGTTCCAGAGGACGCGGCGCCGCCGCGCCGCTGAATTTTGTAATTCCGGGGACAGTATACGTAATTATTGAGCTCAAGCAAAAAAACATTACAATTGATTTCGGGTTTGACACTGAAATACCCAGGCGCTACACTTTTCCCATGAGAGGGAATACGTTGAACAAAATGATCTATAGGTATCATGTCACCGGAATTCTAAGACTGCCCTTGTTTTCAGATTAACAATGAACTCTCATATTCGTTGGCTTAGAATCAGTTTCATCGCAGGTGCAATCGCAGATGCCCTTGTTGGTATCCTCATTCTCGTTCCATCGGAAATGGGTGAAGTAGAGTTTACCTATCCCATGGGTCTGGCTGCGGCTCTAATGTTTGGTTGGACTATTCTTCTATTGTGGGGTTTTCAAAAACCATATGAGCGCAAAGGTCTTCTTCTTATCACTATTTTCCCTGTCATTACAGGTCTGGTCACTGCTGGCTTTTACATGGTAGCTGCAGGCAAGTTCACTTTTCTTAAAATACTCCCTTCCACTATTCTTGGTGTGGTATTGATCATTCTCATGGGTTATTCCTACTATAAAGCATATTTCTCTTCCTAGGACGCTATACTTTGCGGGAGATTCGATCATACTATCGCAGCGGCCGCTCAACTCGGGCGTTAGACGTCACAAGAAAGGAGTAAGCAGAATGACACGCACAACGAATGCAAGGATTGCGGGATTCACCTTTCTTGCTTACATTGCGGCAACGATTGGCAGTATGGTTATTGTTTCTCGAGCGACCAGCGGCGAAAGCATAGAAGCGAAAATGGCCTCTATCCTGGAGCACACAGCAGGCATGCATGTCGTTATCTTGCTTGCCCTCGCCCAAGCTTTAGCAGCGCTGGTGTTGGCCGTAACGCTCTATGCCATTACGCGTGATCAAGATCATGAGGTGGCCCTGATCGCCATGGTATGTCGCCTGACAGAAGGCGTGATCGCAGGGCTCTCGGCATCGACAACCCTGGCGCTTCTCTGGGTGGCCACCGACTATGGGCCTGATGCCTCTGCCGCCAGTGCTATGCAAACTTTGGGTAAGTACCTCCTGAGGGACGACAGCGCCGTGAGCGCCTTCTTTTTTGCAGTGGGGAGTGCGCTCTTTGCCTACCTTTTCCTGCGAGGCCGAATGATCCCGATTGTCCTCGCCTGGCTAGGTGTTGGCGCATCCCTGCTTCTTGTGGTTGGACTTCCTGCTCAGCTTGTAAACCTTATAAGTCCTGCGGCTGCATCAGTTATGTGGTTACCCATGCTTGCATTCGAAATCCCGCTGGGCTTCTGGTTACTCATAAAGGGTGTAAAGGTGCCGCAGCTTCTAACTCCCAGTAAAGTCAGGTGATACGAAAACAATCCTCATTGTTACCGCGCTATAGTTCCTCGTAATGATTCCGGCCTGACCTTTACAAAACTCAGGCCACGACTGATTTTCCTTCCACAACTCAGTGTCCTGGACCTGACTCTCTCAGGAATAAAGAAGTGCGTCGTATTTTTAAAGTAAAGAATAGACAAGCGATGTAAAGGAGAGAGAAATGGCCACTATATTATTTGTGCGCGCGAAATCGACACTCGATCCACAGGAGCTGGAACATCGATTGCTGGAACGTCGGCCCCGCTTCCTTGAAGTCCCGGGGCTGATACAAAAAATCTACGGCCGCGACGAATCCACCGGCGCGGTTTGCGGTATCTATTTTTTTGAGGATCAGAAGGCTCTCGCTGAATTTCGAAATACCGAGCTGGCCAAGACGATTGCCACCGCATACGAGGTATCGGAAATTCGTTTGGAGACTTATGAAATGCTTTACCCATTGCGTCCCGATCGCGGACCGGTTCCGGAGTAGTGTAACGTTACTATTAAGGAAATGACTGGTGTAGATGCGGCATGGGCTTGAGATCTAACTATGTGATACATAATTTCTTATCCTAAATAGGTATAATAAAAAATGTTAAGCGGCACCTGAAATCGAATGCTCGAGGGTGAAGATTGAGAAGATATCGTATTCTGAACGGTAGTATCGGGCTTCTGGCCTTACTGGTCACGGAAGCCGGTCGCGAGTACTATCGGCCTTACATCTACTCCCGGCACCTTCAGGATTTTGGAATCGCCGACACCCTCGGCAACTCCACGGGTACGGTCGCGGCCGTATTCATCATTCTGTGCCTCACGGGCCGAAACCACGCATGGGACTATCGGTACATCTCCCTTCTCGCTCTGGGTCTTTGCGGCTACGAGCTGTTTCAAGGACCAATGGGCGGATCCATTGATCCAAAGGACATCGTGGCCACGATCCTGGCGGGGACATTCTGCCTGGTGCTATACCGGCTGATGCACCGTCATCCATTTACTCTCAAGGGTTCAAGCGCTGCTGCACGCGGCGTTACAGAGAGGAGTATGAAACGTGACCATTAGGCAGCGGTGGATCGACATGCTTCACACGGTGGCTACCGGAACGCGAAAGACTCGCACACTTCTCACTCCAGTTGGACTGCTCATCTTCGGTCTCTTTACCTTCTCCTTTGTGGGGGCTGCCCATGTTGTCAATGTTTTCTTCCAGTTGCCCGGTCTATTTCCGGAATCGCTGCGGCGTCCGCTATCTGTCTCTTTGATCACGGTGGGTATTGCGCTTATTGGCTGGTCCGCGTTCTGTTTCCTGAGGGTCCGCGGTACGCCGGTACCGTTCAATCCACCTCCTGAACTCGTGATTTCGGGTCCGTACCGCCTGACCAGGAACCCGATGTTGTCGGGTGTGTTCCTGCTGCTCTTTGGCATAGGGGCAGCCCTCAATTCATTTTCGCTCGTTCTGTTTTTCACGCCGGCCTATATCCTTCTCAATGTCTGGGAGCTCAAGCGGATTGAAGAGCCGGAACTGGAAAAACGGCTGGGAGAGGACTATCGCAGGTACAAGAACGAAACGCCCATGTTCATTCCGGGTATGAAGTTCCGCAGGTCACGGAAGACCTGACTCCGCTTGGGGAGCACACCATTTCATCTTTGCGATCATCAGGTGACATGATGCGTATATCTTATGGCAGGTAAAATACGAAGAGTTGTGGATTCAGATAGAGGAGAGGGAAACAGGGGCGGTGTCACGGTGTTTTTCCTTGTTTTCGCTGACATGGGAGTCCTGAACACTATGATTCGATGGAACCAAATTTCAAATGTCGAAAACCGATCATGGAGTAGTCGATGAATAGAGATTTTTCTGAGCTTCATACAGCCGCGTACGATGTGGCGGATCTCTTCCGTGCAGGGGGTTTAGAGCATCTCAGGGCAAAGGAGTGGTCAGAAACCTGGACTAATCTGGTCTCAGAACTTAAAAGCCGATGTCCTGGATTTCATGAAGACCAATATTCACAGGCGCTCAACCAGGGGTTTTTTGAAAGCCGGTAGCTATGAAAAGTCCAGTAACAGGCGTAATCTTTTCATTGAGATAGTGCCCCTTGACGGAAAAGGATACATAATCGGGAAAAATTCTCCTTATTCGTTGTCAACTATTGAAAAGCCATCAAGACATGCACATAATAGGAGAAGTGGGGCTTTTTCCTGAGTAACTTGTTGAGGCGAAATCGACGTATAAGGAGGGATGAAATGAAGAGAAGAACCATTCAGGCAGGAACATCCTGGCGGGTTTTGGTCGCTGTATTCATTTTTATGGGCCTGGCAGGCTGGTGCTGGTCCCAGGCCATCATCATCGATCACACGTGCACCGATATTTCTAAAATTCCGTCTTCATGGCTGGAACAGGCGAAACAGCTCACCCTGCACTTCGCCCACACGTCCCACGGATCGCAGATCATTACCGGAATTCTTTCCCTGGAGGAACTGCACCCACAGTATTCCGTGGCCGTGAATGAAAGCGATACGCCGGGATTGCCTCCCGTTGAAATTCCGCCGGCTCTTCGAATCTATGACGGAAACCCCGGGACCACCTACGTGGAGCCTGAAAATTACTGGTACGGCATCGACGGCCTGAACGCCACGCGATCTGTGGCCGCCACCGGGGATTACAACTACTCCATGTGGTCCTGGTGTGGACAGTTGTCCTGGTACGATGTGAGTGAAGTCCAGGGTTACCTGGCGGCCATGAATCAGCTGGAACAGGAATTCCCATCCATGCGATTCATCTACATGACGGGCCATCTGGACGGGTCCGGCACCGACGGCTTGCTGAACCAGCTGAACGATATTATTCGCCAGTATTGCCGTGACCATAACAAGGTCCTCTTTGATTTCGCCGATATCGAAAGCTACGACCCGGACGGCAACGCCTACCTGGACCGCTGGGCCGACGACGGATGTTACTACGACGGCGGGAATTGGGCCGAGGAGTGGTGCGCGGTTCATCCGAATTCCGAATTGTGTGCTTACTGCGATTGCGCCCATTCCCACCCGCTGAACTGCAACCAGAAATCCAGGGCCTTCTGGTGGATGATGGCCCGCCTGGCAGGCTGGGAGCCGGATCAGTCTTCCAGCCGGAGTCATTCCCGACCCTTTGCAGGTCCCTGATTTGAATGGGATCATATGAAGGCAGGTCGTGAATATTGATTTCAATTAACGCTATTTTGCTTCTTTGCGCAGCAGGGGTTTCTATATCCGGGCCGCCGGGCTACGAACCGCCCGGGAAAATTCCAGTCCGGTTTGCCCCGGAGGTTGTTCATTCCGATCACTGCTCTGCAGTTGTGTCACCGGATGGAGAAGAGATATTCTGGGCACAGCACGTAAAAGGTGAATCCGGCCGGAAAATCTTTTTCATGCAATTTCAAGACGGATCCTGGAGTGCTCCTTCCATCGTACCCTTCACGTCCCGCGAAGACGGGGACTGTCCGGTATTGTCTCCCGATGGGATGACAATGATCTTTACTTCCAGTCGGCCGATGGGAGAAGACAATACAACTCGAAGAGAGAGGTTATGGCTTGTTTCCCGTCGATCCTCCGGCTGGTCCGAACCGCGGCCTGTGGATGATGTGATCAATGGATCGCACCTCCATTGGCAGGCATCGATGGATCGTGATAGAAATATCTACTTTGCATCCTCCCGGAAGGGCTCAATAGGCCGAGATGATATTTTCGTTTCACTTAAAACGAAAGAGGGGTACGCGACACCGGCAGGGTTTCCTCCGCCGATCAACACTGCAGGGCACGAAAGTACGCCATTCATTGGTCCGGGCGGAGATTATCTGTTGTTCACCCGGTCATATTTCGGTGCCGGGAGTCCGCCGTTTCCCACCGGCCTGCTGGTGAGCTTTCGACAGGAAGATGGATCGTGGAGTGAGCCGGGAGCTGTTCCTCTGTCCGGAGTTCCATTGGAAGACGTGGTCTGTCCTACTGTTTCACCCGACCAGCGCTACCTCTTTTTCCTTGTTCTGAATAAGAACGAAAAATCTGTGTACTGGGTGGATGCATCCGTCGTGTGGGACCAGAAGTCCTCAAAAGTGAAAGACCCTGTCACACGAAAGAAGCAATAGGAACCAGATCGATGATTCTTGGTATGATAAACCGCTAAGAAACACCGCTGATCATTTTGCAACGAATGTACGATCGTGAAAGTGAGGAAAATATGTTATGGAACCTTTATCCTCAGCTATCGGATTACCACTTTACTGGGTTCAGAACAAAGCGTTTGGGCGTCAATTCGAGTTACGCGCAAAGAATATGCTGTTCGGGACTCTGCGCTTTGAACAGGCCCTGGGTACGCTGGCGACCGCCGAGTCGGAATCGGGGAGCTGGACGCTCAAACGAGTGGGGTTTCTTAATGTGCGTGTAACAATCCGGGAGGCCGGGCGCACGGATGATCTGGCGGTTTACTGGCCCAGGCTCTGGGGTGATGGCTGGTTGGAGACCTCCAGAGGCTCCCGGTTTCACTGGTTGTCAACAAACTTCTGGAGAACCGAGTGGGGATTTGCTCAATCGGATGACCGACCGCTCTTTGTAATGAAAAAAGGTACGGAAGAGCCAACGCTTTCAGACCTGCTGAAGTCACAGGCTGTCGTTGAGATTGAGCCAGAAGGAAACGGTCTTGAAGAAATATCTCTCCTTCTGATGCTGGGCTGGTATCTGATGATTCTGCACCAGGAGGATACAATGGTCGGGACAACCGCCGCGATCACGGCCGTTACCAGCTAGGTCGCGGAACTGTTTCCGGGATGGAGAATCCATGATACAGGTGCGAACACGGTTACGAAGGGGACCGGGACAAACAGGATGACCCAACTGCAGTCAGCCAGGAAAGAATTGCGGGAATGCGCCACAGAGACAGATGCTCAAATCCTGCAGAGGTTCTTCAAGACCGGTCCCGGGGAGTACGGGGAGGGGGACCGGTTTATCGGCGTTCGTGTCCCGGCGATTCGCCGGGTAGCGAAAACCTTCCGCGATCTAACCCTGGACGAGACCATCCGTCTTCTTCATTCGGACATCCACGAGGAGCGGTTACTCGCTCTGATCATCCTTACGGAAAAATACCGGAAAGGGACCGACGACGAGCAGAAGATGGTCTACGAACTCTACCTGAGCAACACCCGGTATATTAACAATTGGGACCTCGTGGACCTGTCGGCGGAGCATATTGCAGGTGCCTATCTCAGGGACCGGAGCCGTGAACCGCTGTACAGTCTGGCGCAATCGACGATGCTGTGGGAGCGAAGGATTTCGGTCCTGTCCACCTTTCATTTGATCAAGAGAGGCGAGTTTGGCGAAACGTTACGAATTGCCGAAATGCTCCTTCGAGATAAGGAAGACCTGATTCATAAGGCTGTGGGGTGGATGCTGCGGGAGGTCGGAAAACGCGACCGTGGAGTGGAGGAAGCCTTCCTGAAGAAGCATTATCGGGTCATGCCGCGGACGATGCTGAGGTACGCGATCGAAAAATTTCCCGAAGACCTGCGCCAGCAATATTTGAAGGGCACAATCGATCCACCATAGGATCGGCGGATTCGTGTACACTGTTTTTACCATGCAGGAACTACGTGATGGATCCCGCTAAAAAAGCCAGAGACATTCTCTATTCGGTCTGCAGGACATGTCTCGGACCGTTTATGGACGAACGGGAGAAAGCCAAACTGCGACGGAATGTAATGGCTTTACCGGTGACGCTCGAGTATCCCTTCGATCCGGAAGCCAAGCTCCTTCGATCGATCGGGATCAAACCTCCGATGTTCGATATTGGTGCGAACACCGGATTTTACAGCGATATCCTGGAAGATATCGCCGGGTCCGAACAATTGTATCTATTTGAGCCGCTTCCCCATCTCCACAACTATCTGAAAAAGCGATTCAGAAAGGCCCATGTCTTCGAACTCGCCCTGTCGAACCAGGAAGGCTCGCGAACCATCAGGGTACCCTTTATCGACGGGAAACGGTTTGATACCCGGGCAACCTTTGGTGAACACAGGGAACCCGGCCAGACAGGATTTGAAGAGATTGAGGTACGTTTGACAACCCTGGATACCCTGACCCGGAAGCTCGGACTGGATTCCATCGGTTTCATGAAAATCGACGTGGAAGGACATGAGGCCGAGGTGTTAAAGGGGGGAATAGAAACCTTAACCCGGTTTGCGCCCCTCATTCTCATTGAAATCGAGGCACGTCACCACGGGTTTCCCATCGCCACCATCTTTTCAACGTTGGAAGATATCGGCTACAAGGGCTATTTCATCAACGTTGAGTCGTATTCGCTGGTCGAAACCGGGCAATTCAATTGCAAACGGGATCAAAAGCAGGAACACCTCCAATCGAGACAATTTTTACGCTACCTGAACAATTTCTTCTTTGTTCCTGAAGCCCTTGAGAAGGACTTCATATCCAGGGTGACTGCTTTCCTGGAAGAGGAAAAGCTTTCTGTGAGAAAGCGGTTTTCACGGAGGAAAAGCAATGGAGATGAGTGACACGAACTTTGTTTTTCATGCCATCGGGGTTGTTCGATCTCCCCACACTGATCCTTCCAGGACGCCGATTCAGCCGGTTTTCGCCCGGGGGGTGAGGGGAACCGTGATCCTGGATCTGGACTACATGGAAGGGCTTGCGGATCTGGATGGTTTTTCCCACATCTACCTGCTCTATGTATTTGACAGAGCCGAGGAAACCCTTCTTACCGTCAAGCCATTCCTGGATGATGCGGCTCGCGGAATCTTTGCCACCCGGTCTCCCTTAAGGCCGAACAAGATCGGGATCAGCCTCGTAAGGCTGGTATCCATCGAGGAAAATGTTCTCACTGTGGAAGATGTCGACATTCTGGATGGGACCCCGCTTCTCGATATCAAGCCATACGTCGCCCGCTTTGAAACGAGGGAGGATGTCCGTTCCGGATGGCAGGACAAAGTTTCGGATGATGCTGCATATCAGCGGGGTCGCCGTGGATTTCGACGGGGACGGGATCCAGAGGGGGAGGATGATAATTAATTTCGGTCCGGAGCCTGAACCTGTCTCATAGAATTCCAAAGCCTCCTCATTGCCCCTTTATGACGACACTTATAAAAAGGTTTTTCTGTTGTTAAAAATTCTGGAGAAGATCAAATCACCTCACATCCAGCTGTCCCTGGCCGTGATCTGCGAGGCTGTATACAGCAAGTATCCCAACTCGAAGAGTTCTCTACGCCCTGGTACTGGGTCGCGGCGATCCTTTTCGCGACCGCGTCCTTGATCGGGCTTTATCTCCTCTGAAAAAGACGAGACCCCTGTGATCCCAACGTCCTCTTGACCGGGGGGAAGCCTGACCTGAGTCACGGAACCTTATCTCGGAAATTCCGTTGTACAGAGAGAACAATACAGGCGGTGAAACGTCAAACGGAAAAGGAAATCACGGTATGAAACGTCACCTTATTTTGCTTTCCGTCATGGTTTTATTGCTGCTCCCAGCATGCAGAACCCATGTTGAGCCGGAGTTGCCATACTCCCGGCAGCTTCGGGACGTGCTGGGCCAGGCCCGGCAATCCACCCATATCATGGGGGTATCCGCGGCTATCATTGTGCCCGGGTACCAGCCGTGGCTTGGGGTGAGTGGTGAATCCTACCCGGATCATCCCATCTCGGAGGATATGCTGTTTGACACGGCCAGTGCCGGGAAGGTGCTCATGGCCGCCCTTGTGATGGATCTCGCAGAAGATGGATTGCTCTCTCTGGATGACCCAATCCGTCAGTACCTTCCCCCATACCCGAACGTCGACGGATCTATCACAATCCGACAGCTTCTCAACCATACGAACGGCCTGTACGACATGGTTTCACATCCTGACGGGCCGTTCCGCAAGCCATACCGTCAGATCGAGTTTGACAAATGGTGGACGATGGATGAAATCTTCACCCGGCTGGGAGGGGCACCGTACTTGGCTCCGGGTGAAGGATTTCACTATACCCAGGCCGGGTACCAGCTGGCCGCGCAGATCGTCGAGAAGGTGACCCGGTCCACGGTTTCCGCTGAGATCCAGAAACGACTGCTTGATCCGCAGGATCTTGATGGTATGCTCCTCGATTTCTCAAAGCCGATCCCGGGCCGTTTTTCCATTGCTCATCCCTGGATCGATGCCGATGGGGATGGAGTTTTTGAAGATGAATTTTCAAAGTCAAGAAACTGGATCGCCTCTCTGTCCCGCATCCTTTTCTATTCCCGGGCGGAAGATTTTGCCGTCTGGATGAATGCCCTCTTTGCCGGAAAGGTACTTCAACCGAATTCTCTTCAAGAGATGATGACCTTCGTTCATCCCAAACCGGAGGAGACCGGCGGCCCCCTGTTTGTTGATTACGGCCTTGGGCTCATGGAAATCAACCCTCACCTTATGCGGGGTCAACGGGTTCTGGGGCACCTGGGCAGCATTCCCGGGTATCGGACTTTTCTGGGGCACTTCACGGATTCTGGAGTGACGATGGTGATCATGTACAACAGCGATACCGATGAGGGTTTCCCCATCATCGATGGCTTACTGGGTGTGGTTCTGGATCACCTCGAACAGGACTCAAGTGGTAGGCAGATGAGCAGGTAATTCACGGGGACGATCCCTTTTTCTCCATTCGCTATAATAAGGTTGCAGAACGCAGACCCGGCAGGCAGCGGGTGTGGCTGGAGTTCAGCGCAGGGAAGGAGAACGCCATGGATATGCCTGAACCGTATATCCTGAAGGGAATGTGGAAATGTCACCGGTCGAGATGAGGGAAAAGACAGAACAAAGTGGAACGAAATTCAGTCGGGAATCCTTTATTTCCTGGACTACCGACATCTTTGCCGCGGCCTATCTCCTCTGGATGGGGTATTCCCTCCGGGCTGGCACAGCAAACTTAGGCCATCTGTACGAGGGTCTCGGTGCCGACCTTCCTGTTTTCACCCGGTTTCTGGTTCAGCAGGGCGGATGGTTCTATCCTCTGGTTTTCGGTTTCTTTACGCTGATTGTCTTTGCCAAGGAATTTGTGATTCGGGATAAGCGCATCAGCACGATGGTCACCTTCCTCCTGGCCATCCTGGGGCAGTTTGTGTGGCACTGGATGACAACCCTCTTTTTTTATCCCATGGTTGAGTTGATACAGCAGATCGGATGATTATGGACTCGGATATCGAAATTCGCCGTGTTCGGGAATCGGACGTTGAACCGCTCCGGGAGGTGATCAATCAGATCTGTGTGGAAAAGTGGTACCTGGCCACTGCGGAAGGATTCTCCCTGGAGCAGAGCCGGGCCTACCTTCAGCGGGTCATCGAGAACGGCTTTCCCTATGTGGTGGCCATCCATCAGGACCGGATCGTGGGGTGGTGTGACATTGTCCCCAGCCCGGGGTCCGGGTACGCCCACTCAGGGCGCCTGGGAGTCGCTGTTGCCGGGGAGTATCGCGGAAAAGGCCTGGGCCGCCGCCTGATGGAGGCTTGCCTTTCGCTGGCCCGCCGTTCTCCGATTGAAAAGGTTGAGCTGGAAGTCTTCACCGACAACGTGCGCGCGGTCCAGCTCTATGAAAGCCTGGGATTCAAGGTGGAAGGGGTTAAGGTTCGGGCCAGGAAGCTCGAAGGCCGTTACCAGGACAGCCAGCTTATGGCCCTCTTTATCACACAGGAACATTCCTGACGATGCAATCGGGTCCTGAGAAGGAAATGAGAAACGATACCTCCGGAAGCTCTGCCGATTCTATCCCGATTTCGAGGATCTCGCTGCGGCTTCTCCTGACCCAGCCCTATCCGTTGACTGCCGCCATCGTTTTACCTCTGCTGATTCTCGTATCATGTGCCTTCTTCTATATTTTCATCGGTGACGTGATGATGCCCGGTCGGTTCCTTCATGTTCCGGAGATCGGCCTGGATGCACTCTTCCCTCTGCGGCCCTCCTGGGTCCTGGTGTACGCGACGCTCTACCTGTACCTGATCGTACTGCCAATTCTCACCGTGCGCCAGGAAAAGCATGTGGTCCGTACGATCCTGGCCTACCTGACGGTGTGGATCGTCGCTTTCATCTGCTTCCTTATCTACCCCACGGCAGCCCCCCGGCCGGAACAGGTGGCCGGGAGTGGCTTCATTCCCTGGGCCCTTCGTCTTCTGTATTCCATGGACCCACCCTACAATTGTTTTCCTTCCATCCACGTTGCGCACTCTTTCGTGTCGGTGTTTACCTGCTATCGAATCCACCGGGGTGTGGGACTCAGCGGGGCGGTCGTTGGACTCCTGATTGGGGTCTCCACACTTTATACCAAACAACACTACGCCGTGGATGTGCTGGCCGGTATCCTGCTGGCGTACCTGGCCCATCTCATCTTTCTGCGTCCCTATCCCCGTGAGAAAATTCCTGAGCTCGACCGGCATTTGGCGCCGGCCTATGCCCTCCTCACGGCGGGATTTGTTACCACGGTTCTTCTGGTTTTCTGGTTTGTCTATCTGGTGAATGGAGAGTCTGGAATCCTGACACCCTGACGACCCGGCAGCACGAATATCGGAACTGAAAGGGTGGTAGACTTGGATACAGGAGATGCAGCTCAATTGTTCTAAGCATAGTTTCTGACAAAGAACGGGAAACCATTCCCGCTCATCCCAGGAGGCGAACATGTTCGTCCAATTACTGATCATCATCTTTGTCATCGCGGCAGTGACCAGCACCATCGCGGCTTTGCTCTTTTCCAGGCCCGTGAACAAGATTCTGGGACGTCTGGTGTCCGAGCAGCTGGCCCCGATCTGGCGACGGTACATCCTCTTTGCCATCTACGTCGTCGGAATTTCAGGGGGTGTGAGAGTCTGGGATCTTGAGCGGTACATCAATCCGGATAAAGAGGGCAACGTCCTTACTCTCAATTCAGACCGCTGGGTCATCGAAGTCTACAAAACCATCATGGGATCGCTCCAGGCCGTGGCTTGGATGCTGCTGATCTTCTTTCTCTTTGCCCTGGTCGCCTACGTCGTGGTCCGCGGGTTTGAGTTAAAACATTCAGGCGGGGAGAAGGAAAAGGAAAACAAAGGGTAATCCCTTGCGCCGGAATCACTGCATGGTGAAAAATATGGCTGTTACGGACGTGCGTGATAAATAATGACCAACGTACCTGAGGTTACATCGTTAAACGTGATGAGATATCATATTCAATCGTGACCAGATCCGATCAAAGGGTGTTAGTTGCGGTGAAGCTCATCCACACGGTTGCGTGGGCGTTTTTCGTGCTATGCATCGCCGGAATACCCATCATGACATGGCGAGGGCAGTACGGAACCGCAACATGGCTCGCCGGCATCGTTTTCGTCGAAGTTCTAATCATTTTGGTGAATCGATGGCGTTGTCCCCTTACGCCGCTGGCTGCACGGTATACTGAGGACCGACGAGACAATTTCGATATTTTCCTTCCGGAATGGCTGGCCAGGCACAATAAAGCGATCTTTGGATGGCTCTATATTGCTGGTATCCTCTATCTTGCCATATTGTGGATGACTCGGAATCCAGGGTGAGGAATTTTCTTTCAATCCGTTTGCAAAGGATTCGTTTATGAGCAAGAAAGGTTTTTCTTTATTGGCTCGAGAGTTTGTGCTTTTCAGTCTATGCGCTTTGTCCCTGATCCCGGTCATTTTTCTCAGCGTTGTCGCAGACCACCTTTCGATCAACCTCTATCTCATGCAGGAGTCCCTTGCCCCGAATGCGCCGCATCTGACGGAGATCGTGGCGCGGCTCACAGGCGGCTATCATGGCCTTTCCATGGAGATTCTTTTCATCCTCTGGCTCCTCCTGCCGATCTCCTTTTTCTGGCTTCTCTCCAGATCTACCTCGTCCTTAGAATTCCGGGTGAAATTCCTGTCTATTTTTTCGTTGGTATGGGTTCTGATTTTCACATATCTTTCCATGCTTGCCGCTGCATTTGTCGCACCTCGAACCCCCCTGTACGCCCGTCTGGAAGAGAGCGGGTGGCTCAACCTGGTTTCCTACATTCTCTATGCGGAAATTATCATTTTCTGCGTG
This sequence comes from Thermoanaerobaculia bacterium, assembly GCA_035593605.1. NCBI lineage: Bacteria > Pseudomonadati > Acidobacteriota > Thermoanaerobaculia > Thermoanaerobaculia bacterium. The sequence continues at coordinate 17,742 of DAOSWS010000042.1, forward strand.
ATCCCGTTCATCTTCTTATTTCGCGTTGGAAAGACAGAGAAATCGAGTTCGTAAATTGCGGAACGGGATGACTCATCCAGCCCAGGTGGTAAACCAGATCGCTATAGCGCTGAGAAACGGGCCGTTCAAGGTGGCGCGCAACGTAACACTCTCGGATGGGCGAAGGGCTGCGGTTGCTGCATCCCGGACCTACTTTTCCTGGAAAGGTATCGTTCTTCTTTCCCAGCACATCGTGGTCCGTCATATCGACCAGGCATCCCTGCCCGACATGAAGGTTCTCTTTGATGCAGGCTTTGAGTATGCGAAGAAGATGAATTGGGTCCCCCTGCCCCGTGGATTGCAGTTCGGGTTCATGGTCATTCCCGTTCTCGTGGGAGAGTCCCCGGCGTCAGATCTGGTGGAGTCCGTTTCGAAATCACCCCAGAAGCATTTTTCCCTCTTCGAGTTTCCGGTGGTTGTTGACCTGGCGACGAACCAGGCCCATTACTTCAAAGGTCTTTCAGCCTGGGGGGCCTTCTTCTTTTCCGATCTGCGGAAAGTTGCGGAAACCTATATTCAGGGAAGCCTGTACCGCCAGAAAAATCCGGGGAAATGAAAAATAACAATAAGGTTCAGGAAAGTCTTCAGGTTATTCCGGGGGTAGGACCTGCGACCGAAAAAGATTTCCACGATCTCGGGATCTACAGGATCGAACAACTGAAAAACGCCAGTCCGGAATCTCTTTATGAGGATCTCTGTACCCTGCGGAGGGTCAGGATCGATCGATGTCAGCTCTATGTCTTTCGATGTGTCGTATACTATGCCTCCCATACGAATCATGATCCGGAAAAATTGAAGTGGTGGAACTGGAAGGATCATCCTCGCAACTCGAGGAAAAAGACGGGGTCGAAGCCCTCTTAATGGACCTGGCAGATAAACTAAATGTGATGGTGAGGAATCGAAAAAGGGTTCTGACCGTTGTAATAATGGAGAAAGAATCGGTAAATTCAAAGAAACGGCGTAATCTTTGACGATGACATCGACTGAAGAAGAAAGAAAGATCCTTCTGCATTCCTCCGGGGATACATCCCTTGAAGAGGTTCATGGGAGCGTGAAGACCCAGAATCTTTCAGTTTGGAAACGGATCTTTGCCTTTGCGGGGCCGGCGTACCTTATCAGCGTCGGGTACATGGATCCGGGAAACTGGGCCACCGATCTGGAGGGCGGATCCCGCTTCGGGTACGCCCTGATCTGGGTGATCCTGATGTCCAACATGATGGCGATCCTCCTTCAAACCCTGTCCGCACGGCTGGGAATCGTCACAGGGAAGGACCTGGCGCAGGCCTGTCGATCGGAGTATTCCAGGTGGGCTTCCTTCGTTCTCTGGATCCTGGGAGAGATCGCAATTGCCGCCTGCGATCTCGCTGAGCTACTGGGTACCATTCTCGGGTTAAACCTCCTCTTCGGCCTTCCCCTGCTCTGGGGGGCATTGATTACCCTGTTCGACACCTTTCTTCTCCTTGCGATCCAGAGGCTGGGAATTCGGAAGATGGAAGCCTTTATCCTGTCGTTGATCTCGATCATCGCGGGCGGATTCGTCGTGAACCTGTTCCTGGCAAAGCCGGACTGGGGCCCCGCGGCGGCCGGGCTGATTCCTTCCATTCCGGAAGGGTCGCTCTACATTATCCTCGGAATCATCGGGGCGACGGTGATGCCCCACAATCTATATCTCCATTCTTCCCTCGTCCAGACACGCAAGGTTTCCCGCACTGTCGATTCGAAGGCCCAGGCCTGCAGGTACAATCTTCTGGATTCCGTCATTGCCCTGAACGCGGCTTTTTTTGTTAATGTGGCGATCCTTGTTCTGGCTGCGGCTGTCTTTTACCGCCATGGCATGGTTGTGACCGAAATCCAGCAGGCGCACCAGCTCCTCGAGCAATTCCTGGGCACACAGGCCGCATCCATCGCGTTCGGACTGGCCCTGCTTGCGGCGGGTCAGAGCTCTACGCTGACGGGAACACTGGCCGGTCAGATCGTCATGGAAGGATTCGTCAAGATTCGGTTACGGCCGGCCTTGAGACGTCTGATCACACGGGCAATTGCGCTGCTCCCCGCCGTTGTTGTAATCTCCATTTCGGGCGACGAGGGAACCTACCGACTGCTCATCTTGAGCCAGGTGATCCTGAGCCTTCAGCTGCCCTTTGCCATCGTGCCCCTCGTGCACTTCACCAGCGATAAGCTGAAGATGGGATCCTTCGCCAACAGGGCCTGGGTAAAAGTCCTGGCCTGGATCACGTCGATCTTGATCATCGCGCTCAACGGTAAGCTGGTCTATGATCAGATCATGGAGTGGGTTCATGGTGGTGCTTCAACCCTGGTCTCCATTCTAACGATCGGCCTGACGATGGCGATTGTCCTCTTCCTTCTGTACGTTATCGTGCTTCCGCTAATTCATGGCGAGAAGGCCTGGAAAGAATGGAAGCCGACAGGTGCAATCGCCGTCATCGAGAAGATTGAAACCCATGCCATGAAACATATCGTCGCGGCCCTCGGCCGGGACAGCGGAGACGCCGCGATCGTCAGCCGTGCATTGTCCATCGCAAAGGCGGAGAAAGCCATGCTTACCCTGGTGCACGTGGTCGATTCCCCTTCCGCGCAAGTGCACAGCCACGACTCCTACGACGAGCACGCACGTGACGATGAACAGTATCTTCTCGATATCGCGACCGAGGTTCGCTCATCGGGGGTCCCCGTAGAGATCGCACTTGCGTTCGGCCACCCGTCCCGGGAACTGGTATCCTTTGCCGAAGCCCATCACGTGGACATGCTGGTCATGGGTTCGCACGGCCACCGATTGCTGGGAGATCTTCTCTGGGGTGAAACGGTCGATCCAGTGCGTCACAAGGTAAACATTCCGGTACTGGTAGTACGATGACAGATTTCGAGCTTCCATGAAGCATTCAGGTGCCGATATCGAAATGGTTACCCGGAGAATTGAAAGAGCCATCAGGGATCTGATCGCTTCCGTTTCGCGGGAGCCATTCTGGGTGACCCATTACGGAGCCAATGACATCGATCCAGGACATTTGGTCTACTGGATCTGCGTGGAAACCGACACGGAGAGAGATCGTCTGGCGAATCATCGCGAACTCAATCAAAATCTGCGCAGACTGCTGACGGAGTATGGTTATCCGGTTGAGGGCCGCGATGGGGCTTCTATCGGGTTTGAAAGCCAGGAGACGGTAGACAGGGAATTCGGAGGAAACTGGCGGCATCACTGGCAATGAAATAAACATGGATGGTATGGAGGCACCCATTGAAGAGTGAAACCTGGAAGGCGTGACCCGTGCTGGGCGTGCCGCGGGTTCGGCAGGCGGCTGAATATTATCGCGATGTTCTGGGATTTCATCTCGATCCGGACCAGGGGGTGTTCCAGCCTTCCACGGATGAACCGGACGGGGTTTATGCCATTGTGAAACGGTCTGTTGTCTGGATTCATTTTCAGATTCGCCGTGAAGCCTGGAGTCAGATCGAAAGAGCGGCCTATGAACGTGACGTCTATCTCTATGTTGAGGATGTCGATACCCTTCATGCCGATCTGGTGCGGCGGGGTGCCAGAATTCTGACTTCTCCTCAGCAGGCACCTCATGGGATCCATGAGATGGTGGTGGAAGATCTGAACGGATACAGGCTGGTCTTTTGAGAACGGAGACGATAGAAAACTGTCCTTCCGAAAAAACGTATTCATTACCAGGACTGTGCAATGGGAGGAAGGATGGATCGGATCGAGGCAATTAATGCAAAAACCCGTAGAGCTTACAATCTGGTTGCCGATCGGTACCATGAGCTTTTTCACGATGAACTGGCGGTTAAGGAGTACGACCGCAAGTTTCTTGATGAATTTGCAGGGAACTTCAATTCAGATTCGCTAATCTGTGACGCGGGGTGCGGGCCGTCCGCACACATTGGACATTACCTTTTTGATAAGGGGATTCCGGTGATTGGTGTGGACATTTCTGAACGCTGCATCGAACTGGCACGCAGGTTTCATCCGGATATGCGCTTTGAGATAAGTGACATGGGAGCCCTGCCGTTTGACAACGATTTCCTTGACGGAATCATCGCTTACTACTCGATCATCGACACGCCAAAAATCTATGTAGATAGAATCTTTCAGGAATTTTATCGAGTCCTGAAACCGGGTGGGCTTCTCCTGGTTACCGTCAAGGTGGGTTCGGGCGAAGGCTACCTTACGGAATTACTGGGATATGAGGTTGAAATCTATTTCAGCTGCTTTTCGCTGGATGAGATACGGAGCTATTATGATGAGAATCAATTTGATGTCCAGCTTCTGGAACAGAGGAGGCCCTACGATGTTGAGATCCCTGTGGATCGAATTTACGCGGTAGGGAAGAAAAGACCAGGACCATAGAAGAAAAATGGAGTCCGTTTCCTGACCTTCGTCTCTATTGCAAATCTCCCGGAATCGGGATTATGATAAGGATCCAGATTTAGAATTCCTATCAACCATCCAACCCCTAAACAATCCGGAGGAACGTATGAAAAAGATGGTGGCATTGTCATTCATCGTAACGGTCATGTTGTCATGTTTCACGCTTGTTTTTGCCCTGGAGGCCGATTTCAGAGGCAGCAAGGATCATCCACTGCTCTCAAGGATGCCCGATTTCTACATTTCAGACTATAAATCCTTCGACTTCGATACCTACCGATTCAACGATCAGGAGAAGAAATATGTCGTTGTCGAGGGACAGAAGATTTACATGGAGTACAAGCTGAACAAGGGAGCGGTGGAGCCCGGAGAGCTGAAGATCCGGAGGAATATTCAGGATGCCCTTAAAAAGATCGGCGGCAAAGTTGTCTTCGACGACAACTTCAACAAGTGTTCGACGATCGTGGTCCAGAAGGACGGAAATGAGATCTGGGTTGAGGTAAAAAGCTACAACAACATGTACCGGCTGACCACGGTGATCAAGAAATCCATGGACCAGGAAGTCGTGGCCGATGCCGAGGCGATGGGCAATGACATTAAGACCAGCGGCCATGTTTCGATCTACGGGATTTACTTCGACACAGGTAAATCGGTGATCAAGCCGGAATCTGATGCGGCGATTTTGGAAATCGCGAAATTGCTGAAGGCGGATACGGCTCTGAAGGTGTATGTCGTAGGCCATACGGACAGTGACGGTACTCTTGATTTCAATATGAAGTTATCGAAAGACCGGGCCGAGGCCGTTGCCAGGGCTCTTGTGGATACTCACGGGATTGGTCCCGACCGCCTGAAAGCTTTTGGTGTGGCCTCCCTGGCTCCTGTCGCTTCCAATGGCACCGAAGAAGGAAAGCAGAAGAACCGCCGGGTGGAACTGGTCAAGCAGTAGGTTTCACTTGATCCTCAGAGGGGAGAGGATATACTTACACTCATGTGGAGTGTTTCCTGATGGCTTCGGATCTGGCGTACATCCTGCAATCGATAACCTCGTTTTATGATTTTTCCGATCGGGAGGTTCTCTATGTGGGAGCCGGCGACGGGCAGCTGATCGACTGCGCCGCGTCGGCCCGCTCTGTCCTTGCGGTCGACTCGGACGCAAAGGCAGTGGCCGCACTCGAAGATACAATCCGTAAGAAGGGTCTGGCTGACAGGGTCGGAGCCCGGCATGCCGGATTCGAGTCGATTGACGTACGGGTGGACGTTGTGTTTTTTGAATTCTGTCTCCATGAGATCCATGATCCCACTGCCATGCTGGACCGTGCCCTGACTATGGCCGGGGATGTCGTGATTGTGGATCATCTTCCCGAATCACCCTGGGTGTGGCATACCTGTGAAACGGAAATGGTTGAGCGTTCCTGGAATGCCGTCCATGCGCTCCATCCGGTTCGGATCGTCGAGCATTGCGTGGATCAACGGTTCCCGGTATACGAGGAACTCCGTTCAAAGATCGAAGTGCAGGGTCCTGAAGCCGTAAGACGGGCCGGAAAATTTAAGGAAAAACATGGTATTGTGATCGAGATGAAGTACGGCCTCGCACTGATTTCACAGTAAGAAATGAGGCCGGATTGTGATTCATCCGGTTGTAGATTAATGAAATTCATATTATGGATTGGGCGGCAAGTAAAATGACGGAATTATCATTGGAAAACCTGGGATGGAGTTCCTGGTTTGAATCGCAGGCAGTTGCCGGTGATGGAGACAGTACCTTTGCGCGAGTCGCCGCGGTGGATCGGGATCAGTTTCTTCTGGCAGGTGAGGCCGGATTCTTCAGGGCGAAACGATCCGGGAAGCTCCTGTACGACGCTCCTTCACTGTCTCAGACACCCTGTGTGGGAGATTGGGTCTGTGTGACAAAATCTCCTCAGGACCAGTTCGGAATGATCCACGGGGTGCTGGATAGAAAGTCGTACCTTCGCCGCAGGGTTGCTGGAGATTCTGCCGATTTCCAGATGATTGCTTCCAACGTCGATGTCGTTATCGTAGTCCAGTCATGCCATTACGATTTCAACATCAACAGGCTGGAACGCTACATTGTAATGGCGATGGATGGCGGGGCCATTCCGGTGATTTTGCTTACCAAAGTCGACCTGGTGACACCGGAGGTCCTGGCCGACCAGATCAATCAGATCCGGAATGCGGGAATCACCGAACCCGTGGTTCCTCTCAGTAACGTGACAGGAGTCGGCATCGAGAATCTGACCGCGATCCTTTCGCCGGGTAAGACCTATTGTTTTGTGGGATCTTCCGGTGTCGGAAAGAGTACGATCATCAACACGTTGATGGGACGAGACACCCTGGCGACCCAATGGGTCAGCGCAACGGGTGAGGGAAAACATACGACCGTGCGCAGGGAACTCCTGCTCCTGGATAATGGCGCAATGGTCATCGATAATCCCGGAATGCGGGAGCTCGGTATGCTGGATGCGGAAGACGGCATTCAGGCAAGTTTCCGGGATATCCAGGTACTTTCCGCTCAGTGCCGGTTCAGGGATTGTACCCACACCGGTGAGCCGGGCTGCGCAGTTCAACAGGCGGTCGAACGAGGCGAGATGGACGGGGATCACTACGAAAATTATGTCAAGCTGAAGGACGAATCGCAGTTTTACCAGATGTCCTACGCGGAGAAACGAAAAAAAGACCGGGATTTTGGACGTTTCATCAAGACGGCAAAGAAGGACCTGCGTAAAAAATAAAAGGCAGGGATTCACATTTAACCAAAATTTGCAGATAATCAAGTATCATGACCGATACGGACCGATGTTCAATTTGCGGCTGTCAACTTCACCGTCATCCAAATACCTACGCAAGGCCGACACACGAAGGCCGCTCGCATGCTTCAAGACATCACTTTGTCCCGGAAAGGTTTTTCGGACGTTCCACGAACCGGAGAGGTACACAACGGGTCAAGATCTTTACCCATAGTCCATGGGGCAGAGAAGGTGAGACCGCCCTATTTTGCTATGATTGTCATGAGGAATTACTTCATAATCCGGTTCTCCTTCCGGAAGATGTTTTGAACTTTGCCGAACTTGTGCGCTTTCGTGGATTGTCTGAAATGATAAAGACGGAGTCAAAGGATGCGATCGCTGGAAGAATCCGTCTCTTTCAGGAGGTCATCCACATGGGAATTGAAACACTAATACAGAACAGCAAGCGGGAGGCATGATGATGGAGGTACGACCCTTTACCGCGCGGGCGACGTACGCGTTGAAACCTGACCAGTATTACCGTGTTTACGTGGATGGAGATTCGATTTATTTCGTAAGGATTTCCGGTCAGTCCCTTGCTGCCGGAGTGGCGGGAGGGTTGGAGGCACAGCTGGGAAGCCTGGGGCGGTCCCTTGGAGCCGGGCTCGTCCGAAGGGCAAAACGGAAACTCTTTCAGGCGGGTATGGAAGCAGACAAGAAAGACTATCGAACGCTGGGGATGGCGGACAAGCGGAGCTTTAGAAAATCGACTGCCGAAATCCGTTCGGCAGTCATCGATCCGGCGGAGGCCATCTCGGGCCATGGAATGCACGTGGGTGTGTGGAGGCTCGAATTTTCCGACGGTAAGAAACTCCGTCTTCAGTTTGAAGAAATATCCGAGATGAAAAAAGCCGTGGATGGGCTTCCAGGTGTGTTCGGGGAGAAGTTGAAGGTCAACGCGGCATGGAATGAACGCGGTGGCGGTTTTTCAAGAGCCTGACCAAAGGATGGCCAGCGAAAAAACATTTGTACGGAGATCCTGCTAAAATATCGAAAAAGGATGGAGCGATGACCGAAAAACCCAACCGTTTGATTTTTACAACCATCCTCGGAATCATCTTTTGTTTCGTTGGGGGCCTTCTCCTGGGAGCGGGTGTGTTCCTGAGCTTCAACGTTCTGGCGAATGGGAACGCTCTTCAGGAAAATGCTCCGGGAATTCTCGGGAGCCTTGCCCTGAACTTGCTCACGCGTTTCATGATGTTTATCACGGGACTCTCTCTCCTTCTTCGTTTCCGTTATGCCGTCGGAATCGCTTCGATTACTCTTGTTTTTTCTATTTTTACCGTGATTTTCGATGTCATGCTGTACAAACTCCTCCACCCTCTTCCCGGAGTATCACCCTCCATGAATGTCTTCATTCTCATTGGTTCCCTTGCGGTGCAGGGTCTCTTTTTCGTTCTTCTCCTGATTACCATCATCTATGTCAGTACGTGGGCAAAAAGCGAATTTCATCCGGCTCGTATATAAGAATATTCGCCAGAGCCAGGAATCTCAGGGTGTCATTTATTATTTGATAGAATTATCCCTAATGATATTGCATACAAGAGACAAATAATTATGGTTCGAAAAATATTCAAGATCGTTCTTTCTGTTGCAGGAGTGCTTCTGGTTATTCAATCGTTATACGTCACATATAGAATCGCGCAGGTTTTCATTCAGGAAATTCGACAGACTCGAGATGTCTCAGGCACATCCGTTTCGAAAGGAATTCATGAGGCCCGGGTTCAATTCTATCTGACATTGCAAGGAATGGAAAATGGTTATCCTATTTCCGAGGAAGATCTGGACGGAGATGGGCTGACCGCCGGGAGGTCATGTCAATAGGTGTGTAAAAAGGGTTCATGCGGCATGATCCTTATTCA
>DAOSWS010000043.1 GCA_035593605.1 Thermoanaerobaculia bacterium
TATTTCATTTTCCAGTCACAACGTTTGGACACTACTGGGACAGTCCCTATTTTATGGATTGAACTGAGGGTCAGTCTCAATACCTTTCTCTTGAATACAGGCCAGCCCTGTGGCATACTTGTGGGTCACCATCTCTGGAGGTAAAACCATGTCAATAGACGGAAATTACTTTTTCACATCGGAATCGGTAACCGAAGGGCACCCCGATAAGATCGCAGACCAGATTTCCGACTCCATCCTGGATGCCATTCTGGACCAGGATCCCAAGGGTCGCGTAGCCTGTGAAACGCTTGTGACCACGGGCATGGTCTTTATTGCCGGAGAGATCTCTACCACGGCCTATGTCGATTTCCCGAAAACTGTTCGAGAGACGATCCGGCAGATAGGGTACACCCGTGCGAAATACGGCTTCGACTATGAGACCTGTGCCGTGATTTCCTCCATCGACGAGCAGTCTCCCGACATTGCCCAGGGAGTTGATACGGGAGGAGCCGGGGATCAGGGCCTGATGTTCGGATATGCCTGTAATGACAACGATGCCCTGATGCCGATGCCCCTCACGCTGGCCCACAACCTTTGCATGCGGCTGGCCGAAGTGAGGAAGGGGAAGACGCTGGACTGGGTCCGCCCCGATGGAAAAGCTCAGGTCACAGTGGAATATGACAACCACAAACCGATCCGATGCGATGTCATTGTCTGTTCCACCCAGCACTCCCCTGAAATTGATTATGATGACCTTCGACAGGCCATCATTGACGAAGTCATCCGGAAGGCCATTCCGGCGGACATGATCGATAAGCCCACCGTCTTCCATATCAACCCGACTGGATCCTTTGAACGGGGAGGTCCCTGGGCGGACACAGGGCTGACCGGTCGAAAAATCATTGTGGACACCTACGGAGGCGTCGGGAGCCACGGTGGTGGCGCCTTTTCGGGAAAAGATCCCACAAAGGTCGACCGCTCGGCCTCCTACATGGCCCGTCACATCGCCAAAAACTTTGTTGCCGCCGGTGCCGCGGATCGAATTGAAGTTCAGCTTGCCTACGCCATCGGTGTCAAGGATCCCGTCGCCATCATGGTGGACACCTTCGGCACGGGCAGGGTTTCCGAAAATGACATCAAGAAGGTCATCCGCGAAATCTTCCCCCTGACCCCCCTGGGGATGATCGATTATCTCAACCTCCGCCGTCCCATCTACAAGAAGACCGCGGCCTATGGACACTTCGGCCGGGATCTTCCCGAGTTCACCTGGGAGAAGACGAACAAGGTGGATGAAATCCGACAGGCGTTGAAGCTATGAACGGCCACGTGAAAGATCCCTCGCTGGCCCCTCAGGGCCATCGCCGGATTGCCTGGGCAGAGCGTGAAATGCCGGTCCTGCGGGCCATTCGGGCTGATTTTGAAAGAGAACTTCCCCTGAAAGGGGAACGGATTGCCGCCTGCCTCCATGTAACCACGGAAACGGCCAACCTGATGCGCACGTTGAAGGCTGGAGGAGCACAGGTTGCTCTCTGCGCCTCCAATCCCCTCTCCACCCAGGATGATGCCGCTGCGGCTCTCCTGGAAGATGGGATCGAAGTCCACGCCATTCGGGGCGAGGATACAGATACCTATTACGACCATATCCGGGCCATGCTGGCAACCTTTCCCACGATCACCATGGACGATGGTGCCGACCTGGTATCCACGCTTACCGCCCTGTACCATGAAACTCTGGATACCGTACACCCCCGGGTCCGCTCCTGGTATGAAAGCCTCAGCGACGAACAGCGGGAGACTCTCACACGCGGCGTCCGGGGAAGTACCGAGGAGACGACAACCGGCGTAATTCGCCTGCGTGCCATGGCGGCGGACGGTGTTCTGCCCATCCCGGTAATTGCCGTCAATGACGCCCGGACCAAGCATCTTTTTGATAACCGGTACGGCACGGGACAGAGCACCGTGGATGGAGTTCTCCGGGCCACGAACGTTCTCCTTGCGGGTAAAAACGTCGTCATTGCGGGGTACGGCTGGTGTGGCCGCGGTCTGGCAATGCGGGCTCACGGCATGGGAAGCCATGTCATTGTTACCGAAGTCGATCCGGTCCGGGGCCTGGAGGCCCTGATGGACGGTTTTCGCGTGATGCCGATGGACGACGCCGCTCCGATTGGCGACATCTTTATCACCGTGACAGGGGATCGGGACGTCATCGTTGAACGCCACTTCCTCAAGATGAAAGACGGAGCCCTGGTAGCCAATTCCGGCCATTTCGATATTGAAATCGACCTGAAGGCCCTGAAGCGTCTCAGTACTCATCAGGAAGAGATTCGCGCGAATGTTCGCTCCTGTAAGCTGCAGAACGGAAAGAACATCTACCTCCTCGGAGAAGGTCGTCTGGTGAACCTGGCTGCCGCCGAAGGACATCCTGCCTCGGTCATGGACATGAGCTTCGCCAATCAGGCCCTTTCGGCCCGCTATATCAAGGAATACGCCGGTTCCCTCGAACGAGCGGTTTACCCGGTTCCCAAAGAACTGGATGACGGAATCGCAGAGCTGAAGCTCAAAACCATGGGGGTCAACATCGATGAACTGACGGAAGCCCAGAAAGCCTATCTTGCCTCCTGGAAAGAAGGAACCTGAGCAACTCCACACCCATGCGGGCACTTTCCCGGTTTCTTCTTCGTATAGTGGGCTGGAAAACGGAAATGATTCTTCTTTCGGAACCCAGGTATGTAATCATTGGATATCCCCATACCTCGAACTGGGACTTTCTCCTGATGATTCTCTTTCGATCAGCTCAAAACCTGAAGCTCAACTGGGTGGGAAAAAAATCTCTCTTTCGCTGGCCCTACGGGTGGATCATGAAAGCGCTTGGAGGCATCCCCGTGGATCGCCTTACGCCTCGTAACTTTGTCGCAAAGACGATGCAGACCTTTCGGGAGCGGGACCGGCTGTTCCTTGGAATCGCTCCAGAAGGGACCAGGAAAAAGACGGAATACTGGCGCCGGGGCTTCTACCATATTGCCGCTGGAGCCGGCGTCCCGATTGCACTGGGATTTATTGACCGATCGACGAAGACAATCGGAATCGGGAAAGTCGTCAATCCTTCCGGTAATCTGTCAGTCGATATGGAAATCATCAGAGAATTTTACAGGGATAAAACCGGGATCAACCCCGATCAGGCAGGGATAATCCAGGTTAAGGAAGAATGATTCTCAGTCGGCCGAGAACCCAGGGTGATCGTTCCCGTAAATGAATCCAGACGAAGCAGGAGGAACACTGTATGCGCGCATTTATCATTGTTTCGGCACTTATCCTCATGGTGACACAACTTCCGGCGGAAGACCTCTTTACCTTTCCCATCCATGAGACGAAACTTCCCAATGGATTCACCGTGATTGCCGTCCCCATGGACACTCCGGGAATCCTGGCCTATTACACCGTCGTACGAACCGGGTCCCGGAACGAGCCGGAAAAGGGAAAGACCGGATTTGCCCATTTCTTTGAGCATATGATGTTCCGGGGAACCGATCGATTCCCCGAACAGGCATACAACCAGATCCTCAAGGAGATGGGAGCCGATTCGAATGCATACACTTCCGATGACGAAACGGTCTACCACATTACCGGATCTTCCGATTATCTGGAGACCCTCATGGACATCGAGAGTGATCGTTTTCAAAACCTGAAGTATGCGGAAGAGGAATTTAAAAAAGAAGCGGGAGCTGTCCTTGGGGAATACAGAAAGAGCCAGGCCAACCCCTTCCTGAGCCTCTACGAAGCCATGCTGGGAACAGCCTACACAACCCATACCTATCGCCACACGACAATGGGATTTTTCGACGATATTCTGGACATGCCCAACCAGTATGACCATTCCATTGATTTTTTTCGTCGATATTATCGACCGGAAAACTGCATCCTCATTGTTGCGGGAGATGTTCAGCCCGAAACGGTCGTCTCCCTGGCAAAGAAATATTACGGTCCGTGGAAAAAAGGGTACGATCCCAAACCCGTTCCGGAAGAGCCCGTGCAAAAGGAAGAACGCCGAACGACGGTGGACTGGGATCTCCCCACAAACCCCTACCTCTTCATCGGTTATCATTGCCCCGTATTTGACCCCGCCGACCCTCGAAGCGCCTCCCTGGCCGTAATTTCCGAACTCCTTTTTGCTTCCAACGCCCCCCTGTACCAGGAACTTGTCGTGGAAAAACAACAGGTTGAATTTGTCAGCGCCTGGTCTGGAATGCAGCGGGATCCGGGACTCTTTTCCGTCATCACCAGGCTCCACGATGCTTCGAACCTTGAAGCAGTGGAGAATCGAATTCGCACCTCCCTTGAAAACCTTGCTAAAGACGGGGTGGATGCGGCCGATCTTAAAAAGGTGAAATCCTACCTTCGATACGATTTTGCCGGTGGCCTGACGACACCGGACGCGGTGGCCAGCGCACTGGTTCGATTCATTGTCCCCACGGGATCCTGGAAGTCACTCAATACCTATTACAAGACTCTGGACCACCTCTCAACAGCTGAGGTGATCAAAACAGCGGGGGACATATTCAAAGCCACCAACTGTACCATTGTCACTCTCAAGGAAAGGAGTACGCCATGAGATTTCTCCTTTTGATTGCCGGAATCATCCTGTTTGCGGGAACTGCTTCCGCTGCCGTTCCCCTGGAACAGATCCCCAGTCCCACCTACCCTACCGTAACCCTTCGAGTTCAATGGAACGTCGGGTCGATGGACGATCCGGCCGGCAAGGAGGGTCTGGCCTATCTGATGGCGGAATCGATGATCGAAGGTGGAACCCGGGATCTTACGTACCGGGAAGTCCAGGATCGTCTCTTTCCCATGGCGGCCTCAATTCGCGTACTTGTGGATAAAGAAACCTCGACATTCATTGGAGAAGTCCACCGAGACCACCTTAAAGATTTTTATAAGATCTTTAAAGCACTGATCACGGAACCCCGACTCGATCCGAAGGATATCGATCGGGTAAAACAGCAGATCATGGCCTACATTGAGAAAAGTCTTCGCAGTGCCGATGATGAACAGCTGGGGAAGGAAGTTCTCTCCTCAACCCTGTATAAAGGTCACCCCTACGGTCATCTGACGATGGGAAATCTGACTGATCTTGCCACCATTACAGCGGATGATATCCGTTCTTTTCACGATACAGCCTTCACCCGCAACAATGTCACCCTTGGCATTGCGGGTGGATACCCTTCCTCCTTCATTACCACCTTTTCCCGGGATTTCTCAAGGCTTCCGGATACCCGAATGGACCGTTCCCCCCTCCCCGATCCTCCCGCCCTGGAAGGAAGACACGTCGTCCTGGTTCAGAAGGAAACCTCGGGAGCCGCCATTTCCATCGGCTTTCCCATTTCTATCACCCGCGGACATCAAGATTTCATTCCTTTAATGGTGGCCAACAGCTACCTGGGTGAACATCGAACCTTTAACGGTGTTCTCATGAATCACATGCGGGGAGACCGCGGCTTGAACTACGGAGACTATTCGTATATTGAATACTTCGATCAGGATGGAGGAACCACCTTTTCTCTGCCGAATATCGCCCGGAGACAGCAATTCTTCTCGATCTGGATCCGACCGGTCGATCCGCGTAATGCCCTCTTTTCCATTCGTCAGTCGCTTTTTGAAACCGACAGGCTTATCCGGGAGGGTATTTCGGAGGAAGAGTTTGAAGCCGCCAGAAAGTTTGTTCGGAACTACTCGAAGCTTTGGGTCCAAAGCCTCTCCCGTCGCCTGGGTTACCTGATGGACAGCCGGTTCTATGGTACCGGGGATTTTATCCGCGAAATTGACACCCGACTGGAAACCCTGACAAGAGATGAAGTCAATGATGCCATCCGGACCTATCTCCAGACGGAAAACCTGGTTATCGCGGTCGTAGCAAAAGACGCAGAAACCATGAAGACCTTACTCGAAAAGGAAATTGCTTCTCCCATTATGTACCAGACCGAAGGTACGAAATGCGATCTCCTGAAGGAAGATAAAGTGATTGAATCGTACCCTCTGAATGTAACATCGGTTACGATCACCCCGGTGGACACACTCTTTCAATAATCGAAACTTACGTTTATCCCGATCGAGGCAGGGCGTTTCTCGCCCTGCCTTTTTCATGCATTTTCATAGAAAAACCAAAATCGTATATACTGGACCCAATGAACACGTTCGAATCCATGCTTGACGTAATTCTCACAGCCATTCATGCTGAAAAGGATGCCGCAAGCTTCTATCTGGCCATGGGTGATAAAATCAAATCCCCTGTCCTGAAGGACGGCTTCCGAATTCTGGCCAGGGAAGAAGAATTGCACCTGTCAATCCTGAAAGAAATTTACCTTGACATTCCCGGACAGTCGAAAAACCGTGAATTCGGCACCTCATCCTACACTCCGGCTGAATTTCCACCCTTTACCGGCGGATCCCTGCGGGAAATTCTTGAATACGCGCTGGAGAGGGAATACGAGGCAATACATCTCTATACCTCACTCTCCAGGCAGGGGCAGAATCAGGAAGCCATGAACACCTTCCTGCGGCTGGTTTCCATGGAGGAATGGCACGTACACTATCTGAAAAGGTCTCTTTCTCATATCGAGCAGTTTGCACACCCCTCCTGAGATTCAACTGTCTCATCCCAGGAATAGATGTTTTGCCCGGACCTTACAGGGACGGGGATAGAGAAGAGAGAGCCTGATTTTCCGGATAACAGATGAAGATATAGTGCTGAAAGGGAAGATCAAGGACACGATAAGGAATGCCTGCAACCTCCAACTCTTTTTGAATCGTCTTTCTGTCCTCCCCTCTTTTTCCCACGAGAACATGGGTGGCTGGCTCCTGCAGGATTTCACTGATTTCTTCTTCGAGGCTTTCAGGTTTAGTGAAAAAGGGATAGGTACGGCGGCCCGTCGTCACCCGTTCCACTTCTCCTGGAAAATAGAGGCTCAGTCCTTCCATATGTTCATTCACCGACACGATCTCGCAGGTATTGGAAGGTACGGAAGTCTTCAGCACATTATAGAAAATCCTCATATTTTCGTGAGATGAATAGTAGGCGCCGGCCACCTTCAGCGACAGCAGAGAAGTGACGATAAGAGCTATAACCACGAAGGACCGGTTCAGTGTCAGCCAGGACGGGGAATGTGCATACAGTTTCACACTATCCTTGAAGGGCCATCGTATGGCTGTGAGAAGGGCCATGGCCGGGAAGAGCGGCAGCAGGTAAAAAGGAAGCCTGGAATTTGCCAGGAAAAAGACTGTGAGAGGAATGGCAATCCACAGAGTCAACAAGAGCTGAGAAGAGTTCATTTTCACGGGCTCTCGATTCTGTTTCCAATTTCTGATTCGTTTCTGAAGGCCGTATACCCACACGAATGACCAGGGGAGAGTTCCAATGGTCAGGACAAGAAGGTAAACATATGTACCCAACAGTCCCGGGTTGCGGGCATAGGTGGTCGATACGGTCCTGCCGACAACCTGGTTGTCCAGAAAATAGGCCAGGGCACCGGGAATACTTTTACTTACGAAAACAAACCAGGAAAGACCGATCAGCGTAAAAGCCGCAAACCCGGCCAGGGTCCATACGTTGAGAAATCTACGCCAGAGATGTCTGCGAAAGAGGAGAAATGCGACCATGGCCCCTCCGGGAATCAGGGCCGCAATGCTCTTGGTGAGAAAGCCGAACCCCAGCACGACCCCCAGCAACAGAATCCACAGGCCCGTTCTTCGGGGCGGGTCGCGGACAACCATCCAGAATGCCAGACAGGAAGCCGTGGTCCAGAGTGTCAGAGGAGTATCCGGCGTGATGACATTGGCTGCGATGAAAGGCATCAGCATCGTGGAATAGATCAAAGAGGCCCGGAAGCCAATTTTTCGCCCACCCATCGTTTTTCCTAGAAAAAAGACGATCAGAATCGTGATCAGATAATAGATGGCATGAAAGAACCTGGCCCCCCACTCGTGCTGTCCAAAAAGAAGAATACCGGAAGCGATCCCCCACATGGTGAAGGGCGGTTTATCCAGCCAGGGCTGGTGGTCAATCCGGGGGATCATCCAGTCTCCGGTTTCGATCATATCGAGGGCGATCGAAACATAGTATCCTTCGTCGGGAGAATAGATTCCCCGGCTTCCCTGGAAGGTGAAGGCAAGAAGGACGAACATACAGAGGAGCCCCAGGAAAAACAGACGCTCCCTGTTTGCACTCCTTTTCACTTCATCGGAGTCGATTGGATCGTACATCGAATGTCTCCCGGGCGATAATGATGATCAACTCTGTAAGCATTCCGAGGCAATGATTTATTCCACGAGACGGGCAGTAGGATCCTTTTCATCTTTACCGGTTTGTTTCAACAGCATTCGGGAATTCATTTTTCCAGACGATCGATCAATTTCCACCTGAAACGTCGGAACATTCTCAAGAAAGTAGGTATAAAGAATCGACGAATCGGTTTCCATCACCTCTCTCGCTTTATTCGTGATCATCGGGTAGAGCCAGTCACGAAAGGCATTGTCTGCAGAAAGATCAAACGCTCGCCGGTCCGGAATCAGGCGGGGCGTGCTTTCCTCCCAGGTCATTCCTTTCTGAAAGGCACCCAGAACCTGGATTTCGTCGACCTGGACCATCGAATCACCGACAAGAACTGTAAAGTAAAACTTCACCTTTTCAATATTACCCACTGGTTCCAATAGATTTACATAGTGCGCGAACGGCCTGAGCCTGGTGACGGTTCCATCCATTGCGACAACGTCCGCATAGCAGGATGGAACACCTTCCACCACAAGGGAATGGATCTCGACGGGTGACCTGAAATGAACTTCAGCCCAGGGATTGGGATCTCCCGGGTCGCTCACCCAGGTGGAATAGTTCATGCCATCGATCCAGTTGGTTCCATGATCGAAGGCGTTGGGAATACCGTAATACCGGTTGCTAAGCGAACGGTTTCCATTTACGGAGGATGCGGACACTTCCGACAGGGATGTTCGAGCGACATTGAAAACACCTGCCGGCACACGAAGCGATGGTGGAGAAGCGGGCTCCGCTCCCGTAATTTCCGAGATTCCGTCTACCTGACCGTAAGGAAAATGTTCTTTCAGCCACTCGATTCTCTCCCTGGCTGTTTGAATCCTGCACTCCAGCATGGCATTGAGTGCCCTTTCAGGATCGGGATTCCCTGCTGAAACAGCATCGCAGTCTTTTTCCCTCGACACGATCCAGGCACGCTGGGAGAATTGTAGCTTCAACAGCCATGAGACTCTTGCCTGGTTTGGAATCGTCTCATCTTTCAGCGATTCCTGAGCCAGTGCGTATGCCTTCTCCAATCTGGACTCCATAGTGGTCACCTGCGCTTCAAGGGTTTGCGAGCCACAAATGTCATCCTCCGCCCAGAGTCCTGAGCCAGCGAAAAGAATGGAGAGTGTCATGATATAAACCAATTGCCGGAATGAGGATAAAACGTTCATGAGTGCCATTCTACCATTCAGGGGAAGGCCCTTTATTCTCCAGGACTGAAAATTTTAAGCAGAATCCAATCCTTCGGATCGGAAAGGGTCTTATCCATTCAGCCTGCGGACTTCATAGAGACGCTCGGCCATACCAAGGATGAGATCGGGTTTCGCGATTTGATCACGCCACTCTGAAGGTATGCCCTCAATTCCATAATAGGCGCCCGCCAGTTGACCAAAGATTGCCCCCGTTGTATCGGCATCCTCTCCCAGATTCACTGCCTTGCAGCAGCCTTCAGAAAATGACGCACTATGGTAGAAGGCCCACAGTGCGGCTTCGAGCGACCGTACAACATACCCCGAACCCCTTATTTCTGGAGGTTTTCGAAATTTAAAGGAGCCGCCTGCCACCTCTCCAATTTCCGGAGCAAGAGGATTCTTCCTCCAGTAACCCGGGACTGGAGCATAGCCTTTCGATAAAAAGATCTCCTTTGCGACTCCCTGCAGTGCAGCAACCATCAATCCGCAAAAATATCGGCAGCCATCCACCGCGGTTCGCGCACCGTGGGTGACCAGAGAACTTTCTCCGGCTCTTTCCATGGCCTCGCCTGGATCCAGGGCGTAAAAGAGTGCAACGGGAGCAAGCCGCATAAGGGATCCATTTCCAGCGCGTTCCGGGTCCGTAGAACCGCTGATGGCTTCTCCTGTTTTCTCATACTGCTCCAGAGCATGCCGGACCGTGGAGCCGATATCAAAAAAGGTTCCTGTTGAACTCATGTACCCTTCGCGGTACCAGCGAATATATCGTTCCATCAAATCATCCGGATCAAATTCACGACACTCGATAAGACTCTCAGCCAGACAGAGAGCCATGGAGGTATCGTCCGTCCACTGACCTTTTCTCAGGCCAAAGGGACCTCCTCCCTGAATGTCGGAAACCGGCTTGAATTTCCCGGGCTTTTGAAACTCCAGGGGAACGCCCATGGCATCCCCTACCGCAAGCCCCATCAGGGCACCTAAATATCTAGACTTTTCATCCATATCCATACTCCATGTTCGGGGTAAACCATTTCTCATTCATATCTCCACCGGGCCACCTGGCCTGGATGATTATTCAAGAAACCACTTTTCACATCAAGAACTCCATCTCCCTCACTGTATATGATACACCCGGATCAAGAAAAATGTGTCATCGGGTCCAGGCATAGCCGATTTTCAGAAAGACGGTTCGATTCAGCTGAGTAAGATCGATATCCTGATCTCCAAGCCGGGTATCCGAATATCCAAGAAAGAGAACCGTACGCGGGTTCAATTTATAAGAGTAAAGCATCTGGGTAAAGAGGTTTTTTGACTCCGGCTCCCGGTCATCGATATAGAGATCGGTTTCATACTGATGGTCCACGCCCTGAAGGATCAGACGCAGAAAGGTCCTCGGTGTAAATTGATAGGTCATGGTGACCTGACCAATTCTTGCTGTATAGAGCCTTCCTTCGGGTACGGACATCTTTTCGTAGGTCAGATCGAACCAGTACTCCAGGTGACGGCCGGGCTTATGCTGCAGGCCGACATTCGTTCGAAAACGATTCCCAGGACGATGGTTCACATAATCAATCCGGTCTCCCCACCAGAAATTGATCCAGTAGTGGAAATCCCCATTGGGAGACATACAGTTGTGAATGTAATACCTGTTCAGATTGTAGATCTCCTGCCCGTAACCTTCCCGGGTTCGATCGTATTCCAGCATGACATGGGACTGGAGTGGCCCCGTATAGTTGGCGGTAATGTACCCATTATCCTGTAATACCTCTCCCTGCTGGTCCTCCCGTTTCCATCCTCCAGCCTCGACACTCAACCCCGTGAACCAGGTTTCTCCCACAGGAATCCAGGAGTACTCCGCAGCACCCCGGATCTGCCGGTAATCCACCTGAGGCATATACCCCATGTCGGCACGGAAATCCTCACCGACATCAACATATTCGGCTACCCACACGAAGTTCCTCGAACTGTGGCGAAAGTAAAACCAACCGGCAAAATCACTGAAGGACCCGGAGGGCTGATCGTAATCCTCCACCACACGATCCGGATACTCCGTGGAGGACCCTACCACCAGGATCTTGAACCAGTCCCTGTCGGTGAACCTGAGATTTCCGTCTAGTCCGAGAACACTGTTCTGATATCCATCTCCTTTCCGTCCTGTCAGATGCGTCCCAAAGGTATACGAATCCCCAAAATCCTTCGCATACCGGACCACCGTGGACATCGAGTCGGTATCCAGCGTCAGCCAGGACGAACCCTGGCTTCCAGGCAGGATCACATTGGTCGTGTCATCCTGAACCAGGTAAGCTCCAAGGGTGTGACTTTTTTCTTTTCCCGTAAGCTTCAATCCCCAGGAGGGTTCACGTACGGTTCTTGTGTACACGGTATTAAACTGATTGCTGAAAATATCCGCTCCTTCCATGAAAAATGGGCGTTTCTCTTCATAGTACAAAGCGAAAGGTTCATTCACATCCAACTGGAGGGAATCGGCTTCCACCTGCGAAAAATCGGGATTCAGCGTACTTGAAAGTGTCAGGTTGGTGGTAAATCCCCATTTCACGGTAAGACCGGCCTCCACATCCTCCCGATCCCGCTCCATGGAACCACCGGGAAAATCCGGTCTTGAATCGGTCGCAACTGCCGTAAGTGTCGGATTCACTTCAAGATTAAGCCCCGGTGTCAGCCCGGCAAACCCTTTAATTTTAATGGCCTGACAGAGATAGCAATTATTGTTTCGATCTCTTGGAAAGGCACCCATCTGGCGATGAAAGCTCCTTGTGTACCCGCGAACCGCATCAAAGCCCCAGATCTGTTCTCCAGGAACTCGCTGAAAACGAAGCGTGGAAAAGGGTATTTTCATTTCTGCGGTCCAGCCCCAGGATTCGATTTTGCATACTGCATCCCAGATTCCGTCCCAGCTTCCCCCACTCCCTCCATTCCAGACTTCAATTGAATCCATCTGGATCCCCAGTGGATTCACAACAAAGAGATAATCACGCCGTTGATCGTTAAATGTATCCAGAACGATTCCGACCCAGTCGTCACTCCACGCATTATCTCTGTCCGAAAGATGGGCACGGATCTCTTCCGGGTTTGGATCATACGCTTTGAATGCTGCATAAAGATTGGATTCGTCATGGGTCAGCCAGACCGTGGTGCGAACCGGTGCCGGAATATTTTCCCCGGGTGTCAATTCGATCGGAACCTCAATATTCCAGGCATTAACCCATCCGGGTTCATCCAGGATACCATCCAGGACGATGGGTCCGGAGGTCGGTCGTATGGATTGAACCTCTGCAGTAATCATTTTTTCCGCTTCCTGAGCTACGCTCGTGACACAAACTATCATCAGGAACAGCATCAGAATTCCCCTGGTCACGGATCTCGGATTGCACCATCCTCTTGAAGTCCCAACTCTGATCAGAAACCGCTGGTCCATCGGCCCTCCTGCCGTTCTCGACATGAGTGTTACACCCTTTTAACGTAAAAATATCTATCAGGTTTCATGAAACGGAGTTGAAACAGGGTTGACAAATTACGTTTACTGATATACAATATAGATATGAAGGAATACTGCTAATGAGCCTGAAAGAGGAACTCGGATTTCCCAACCCCATCACCACACCTGGTCATGAGACTCTTCTCTCGATCTTTGTGACCTCGGGAATTCTTGCAAAAGAAGGCGACAGGCTCCTTCGTCCTCTGGGTCTTACAGAGTCTCAGTTCAATGTACTTATGCTCCTTGAACACCAGTCAAACGGCAGCCTGGATCAGGTTTCCATCGGACGCATGCTCGTTGTCAATCGATCCAATGTTACGGGCCTCATCGATCGTATGGAACGGGAAGGCCTTGTGGAACGCTTTCCCGATCCCGTCGATCGCCGAATCAAACAGGTACGCATGACACGCAAGGGGAAAGAGATTCTTTCCAGAGCCCAGTTGCTTTACATCAAGGGGGTACAACAGGCCGTAACATCCCTTCCAGATAAGGACCAGAATGATCTATGCCGTATCCTGGAAACCATCCGTAGAACCATAACCTCATCTCAAAAGAAGGAAGATTAATGAATTCCAACGCCTGGTTTTCCTTTTTTTTACCCTTTTTTGTTTATATGTATACCGTACACTTCTTATCTTAAGGAGGTTCGTATGAACATTCTTCTCATTTCTCCAGCCAATGGCAAGTGGAGAAACGTGGGTCGGAAAAGATGGAGCGGTGGAAGGACATTTCGTTTTTCCATGCTTTCCCTTCTTTCTGTAGCCGCTGAATGTCCTCCAGGATCCAACATTATCCTCGTGGATGAACAGTTGAATGACATTCCCTTTTCTTCTCATTTTGATCTTGTGGGAATCACGGCAATGACAGCAACAGCTTCACGAGCCTTCAAGATCGGTGACACCTTTCGTTCCATGGGAGTTCCCGTTGTTCTTGGTGGAATGTATCCCACGTTCTGCCCGGAAGAATCACTGCTCCATGCAGATGCGGTGTGCGCGGGTGAAGTTGAAGGGATCTGGCCCAAAATAGTTGAAGATGCGCGACGGGGATTCCTTCGAGGGATCTACAGATCTTCAGAGCCCTATGATCTTTCCAGACTAAAATCCCTCCCCCGCCACCTACTGTCTCGTCGGCATTACGCGACGTTACAGGCGGTGCAGGCAACGCGGGGCTGTCCGAACCGTTGTTCATTCTGTTCCGTATCTTCTTTTCATGGGGGCAGCTTTCGAACTCGTCCCATTGCATCGATCGTCGAAGAAGTCCGAAATCTTCCAGATCATTTTTTTATTTTCGTTGACGACAACCTCACGGCCGAGCCTGCATATGCGCGAGAGCTTTTTCATGCCCTGCTTCCCCTGAAAAAACACTGGATGAGCCAGACCACCCTACAGATTACAGATGACCCGGAACTCGTAAGTCTAGCCTCACGATCGGGCTGTGTCGGCCTCTTTGTGGGACTGGAAACCTTTTCGGAGAAAAACCTGGAAGGCGTTGTTAAGGGATTCAATCAAGTGGAAGAGTATCGATCCCGGATCTCCCTTTTGCACGAACACGGGATCGGTGTGGAGGCTGGGATTGTCCTGGGATTTGATCAGGATCGAGTCGATGTCTTTTCGAAAACGTTACACACGCTGGAGGATCTGCAGATCGACATGGCTCAAATCTCCATCCTCACCCCCTTGCCCGGTACTCCTCAATTTGAACGCATGCGGCATCGTATCGTAGATTGTGATCTTGACCATTTCGACTACCATCATGCTGTGTTACAACCGGCAGGTATGTCTATCGAAGAGTTGCAATCCGGGCATGACTGGCTTACACGTGAATTCTATTCTCCGTCGAGAATTGCCCGTAGATTGAGAAGAATTCTTACCATGCGGTATGGATTCCGTGTTTTTCCCTATGCATCAGCGATCAATGGGGCCTATTTCAGCAGAGTACGAAGCTGGAACATTCGCGGGACCGATCCATCTGTAAAGACCAAACTCCAATCCGGAATCGTTATGGTTAAGGCATCCTGATTCCCGGGGACAGTACAATCATGTAATTTTACGTGAGAATGGCATAACCCAGCATTTGAGATATGGAAATTGTCAGAGACACGGCGACCCCCACGGCGAAGACCACACCCAGGAAAATCCAAAGAACCTGATGTAGAAAAAGCCTCCGCAAGGCCTTTCGCTCCTCTCCAACAGCAACGAGAAAAAGATCGGTTGGTGCAAGGAAACGGAGAATTTTCCCCGGCCGACCGAAGATGTCAACGAGCCGCAGATACCAGCGCCCGTAGGGTGGAATCCAGGGTTTTATAACTGGGTCCTTTCCTTCTCCGTCCGGCAGGCCAAGATATCCAATGAGATGCACTTCCTCGCCATCCATCAGGACTCTCAGTCCATGGACAGGATGAGGATTCAGGGCATACCTTGGATTCATTGTATCGTTGCCCTCAGGTGGTTCCACCCGTATGGAGCCTGTTTCATCCTCGATGAGGAAGGGTTCGTTGTGATAAACCTGCAGGTCATCATACAGAGGGCTGTGTCCCAGAATGGGGCATTCTTTGGGTCTGTTCTCAGCATGACATACTGTTCCATGAAGCTCCACCAGCCCCATGGCAGCAGAACGAATTTTGGATGTTGCCAGAGACCTGATCTGCCTTCGAACGCCCAGTGCCCATTGGATCCGGCTGAATACGGAGACGGTTGCAAAAAGTACAGGGATACACAGGATGGAAAAGAGAATCGCCAGTACTTTCATGAAGGTAAAACCTTCCCCTGCCTTCAATCCCAGCCGGACAAGAAAGGCCGCGAGCCCCAGGGGGGGAGCGCCTGCAAATATTCCAACCATCATTCCCATCGTGATAAAAAAAATGGAGAAAGTTATAACAAAATAGAGCAGTAAGGGAATAATCCACAGAGGATTTTTTGGAAAAGTCAACGGTGCGTATGTGTGTTTCTGACGATAGAGAGAACGTACAAATAGAACATTCAGGAAAAAAACAATAATGAAGATACTTTCCTCAAAGAAATCAACGGCTAACTGCCAGTTTTCCTCAAACCCCAGATCGCTCTTCCCGAACAGGTACCAGAGAAGGATAAGAATGCCCGAAACCCCGATGGGCCATAACAGAGCCATGATGAACCATCCATCCTGGAAGACTGAAGATTTCGGTTTGGCTTCCATACAGGTACGATACTATAAAAATGAAAATATTATTCAAAACTACCTACGGGCATGCCGTCACCTGCTGAGGGAGGCACGGATCGATGGATGCAGGTCTTGGATCCCCGGAGGATTCAAACCCGTAGGCCCCTTCGCGAATATCCGTCAGGGGTAAAATGAGAATATAGGAGTCTCCGCGTGGTGATGAAACATCCGTGGTCAGGTTTCCCGACGTCGTACATACAACCGGCATGTGGCTCGGATAGGAGTTCAGATTCCCGGCATACACAGCATAATCTTTATCGGATGAGAGGCAGGAACCTCCCCAGGACAGGTGAAGCCAGCCTGGAATTGTTGAGGATTTCGTCACCATAAGGGGTGTTCCCGCCAGGCCGTCTCTCTCGGGAACCTCTCCTGCACCGGAGGCGACTCCGAAGGCAAAATCCCGCAGCTGGGTTCCTGCAGGCCAGTCAGGATCCACGAAATAGGAATAAAAAGATCCGTCGTGAACCCACACCAGTTGTCCCGGTAAAAAAGTTACATCTCCAATGGTGGTAGGCACATCGAAGGTCAGGACCAGATCGCCAAAGGGATCCAGTTCGGCTCCGACCACGTTGGAGGACGGCGGAATCCCTGCACCGTCGCCATCCCAGTAAAGATTCCACGACCCGGAGTAAACGAGCAGATCATTCTGACTGTACTCGGTTCCCCCGAGATTTACGGGAACATCAAAGCTCACGACATGGTAGCCGCTTGAATTAAAAAAGAGAGCGTCGATCCTTGCCTTATCCGGAATCCCGAGTCCTCCCCCATCCAGAATCATTCCGACGGACATTCCGTTAAAGACGAGGATATCGCGGGGCTCAAAGTAGGTCGAGCTTCCGACCTTGATCGGTTCCGCCGGAGAAAATTGCCAGCGGCTCGAGGTTTCCCTGGCCAGAGATCCGATCGGAATGTTCGAGGGAAGGAAGAGAGCCTTGGAGTAGTTACCTGCCAAAGATTCAACAATATCATTGGTGGTGTAGGTGGTCCCCTGAAGGGTCGAGGGGACATCGACACCAAAATAATAGACCGCCGTGAATCCCGCCAGCGGAATGAACAGGAACAGAAGAAAAAAGACCTGGCCTTTAAGGTTACGGCAGGTTCCCGCCGCCATTGGTGCCTCCCGTCGCAGGTGTGGTGTTTCCATGCAGGAAGTTGTTTCGATAATAGCTGGTTGAATTTGAACAGTAGATTCCTGTCACAAAATTTGAAACAGAGTTTCCCTCGGCAAGATCATAGTTAGAATAGAGAGAAATACCTCTCGAGTTGCTGAGCAACATACCTCTGACTCGATTATTACGCACTGTACAGCCGGGATTAAAGATTGTGATTCCATAGTCATCAATTTCCGAGAGCACATTATCTTCAACCAGGCTGGCACCCTTATCCACCTGGATCCCGTAATTAGTACCCTGAATCGTGTTTCGTGAAATCAGGTTTCCTCCGTGAGTGTTGACGGCGATTCCAAATCCTCCTCCGTTGTTAAAGACTGAATTTTCCGAAATAACGATGCTTCCAACAACAACTACGTTGGACATCACGGCGATCCCGGACCAGTTCGTGTTAAACCACTTGATTTGATTTGCAACAATCCTTCCGGCCGCCATACCGTCAGCATATATACCACTTAATCCAGCATTTCTCACAGAATTATCTTCAATGTTGGCGACAAAATCACACTCAGGGCAAAGGAGCGAGATTCCATACCCGGTCAGGTTGGCAGCAGTAACAGGTCTGATTCGGGTACGATAGATATTAATACGCTCAAGATTCTGAACTGATATTCCAGTTTCCGTCGTTGCAATATCCAAGTTGTCAACCGTGATGGAACAAAAGTCAGTATCAAATGCCAGATGATAGATTCCAGAGGCTCCGCCGACAAGAGTTCCATCCTCAATCCTAATATTCTTCTTCCCGCTACTGATCGAAACCACACCGTTGGATGTTGTCGAATTCGTCAGGGTAAAGCCGTTCAGATCGAGGGTCACGTTGTCCGCGCTGATCCAGAACACGGTTCCTGAACTGGTGATGTCACGGGTCACAACATAGCTTCCAGATGCCGAGATCGTTCCCGACTGATAGAGAGGGATTCTGCCCTCATCCGCAAACATGGATCCTGCAAACAGCAACATGACCATAAGAAAAATTCCATGATTTTGCATAGAAGCCTCCACGGTTCGGTGAATATTCTTATTGCCACCAGCTTCACAATCCTCAATCCGGATAGTATTCCAACCCCTGAACGTTGTCAATCATGAGAATCCTATTTATAAAATTGGAACAAAATTGTCTATTCTGCGTAGTTCTGGGTGTCAGTTCACTCTGGAGGTACGCATGGCAGATCGACTCTATCGCAGCAGAACAGAACGGGTTCTTTTCGGAGTTTGTGGCGGCCTGGGGGAATACCTGAACCTGGACCCTACTCTCTTTCGGGTATTGTTCATTATTTTAACCTTTACGGGAGGAATCGGCGTGATTGCCTACCTGGCCCTGGCCCTGATCGCGCCCCTTGAAAAGACCAGAAGCCAGGATTCAAAAGAGGTAATCCGTGAAAATATGGGGGAAATGGGAGACGCCGCACGAAGCGCGGCGGCGAGCGTAAAAAAGTCCCTGAAGCGAAAACAACCGTCGAAAGAGACTGGAGAAACAGAGCCTGGTCCAATACCGGAATCTCCCTTCATGGAAGATGAAAAAGTAGTGCCTCCAACCGAGACATCCATCCGGTCCCGCCGCCTTGTTGTTGCATTTTCCCTTATAGTTGTGGGAATCTTATTACTGGCTCACAATCTCGGATGGATCTGGTGGCTGGATTGGGACATCGTTCTTCCCCTGGCGGTAATCGCAGCCGGCATCGGCCTCCTCATCCGCCGATAAAGGAGACACATTATGAGTGAAACCCGACGTCGCGGACATTCCATTCTCTTTCCCCTGCTTCTCATCCTCGCAGGGGTTTACTTTCTTGCGTACAATCTTGGATGGACCCGGATCGATCCATGGGATGCCTTCTCTACATTCTGGCCCGTCATTTTGATTGCCTTAGGCCTCGATATCGTCCTGGCCCGGGCCAACCCCTGGATTTCGGGATTGGTGGCGATCTTCTTTGTTGTCGTCCTCTTTCTCATTTCAGGAACCCATGAAATGGCCCGAATGATAAAAGAAGACACATGCGAGCTTTCGTCTCAGGCCGTTATGATTCCCATTGAAGAAGCAACGGAAGGAAAACTCTTTCTCCAGTTTGCAGGCGGCGACATCAATGTCAAAGCGGGAAACCAAGAGAGCAGCTATTTCCTGGAAGGATCGGTCCGGCTTCCCGTAAAAGAAACCCTGGAAGTTGAGCAGATCCTTGAAAATAATGTATTGAAGGTAACCCTGAGCGAGTCCCGGGCAAAGCATCACATTCGTCTCCACGGCCTGCAAAGAAATCAGCCAAAAGATCGCCTGACACTAAACCTGAATCGGACGTTCCCCACTGCTCTTGACCTCAACCTGGACGCGGTAACAGCCGATCTGAATCTGGAAGACACGACCGTGACCGATCTTACGCTTGATCTCGATGCCGGCACGGGAAGGGTAAGGCTCCCGGTTCTTTCTAAAGAAGTGGAAGGATCTGCGGATATCTCCATCGATGTCGGGACCCTCACCCTCTGGATTCCCGAGAGCTGTTCTGCCCGAATTCATACGAACACGGACATCAGTACCCGGATCATCGATGAAGAACGTTTTCCAAGGAAGGGAGAGGATTATGAATCGGAAAACTTCGACTCTTCTCCATGTCGCTGGACACTCAAAATCGATGCCGACGTGTCAACGGTGACAGTAAAATAAGACTTCGCGCAGTTCCCGTAATTAAATAGGGACTGTCCCAGTAGTGTCCAAACGTTGTGACTGGAAAATGAAATATAT
>DAOSWS010000044.1 GCA_035593605.1 Thermoanaerobaculia bacterium
ATGCCTGCCTATGCCGTGAGCCACAAAGGGTCTGGTTTTCAAACCACGAGATCTGCCATCACCATTGGACACGGTATGGAACCGAAGAGTATCTGGACCACGACACGTGGAGGGGGTCGCTGCGGTGGGCCTCAGCTTGAAGGTGAAGGCCTCACCTTGCGACCTGGAACCTGATGGGTGACTGGTGCAGCGAGACGCTGACACAAAACACTCGATACAACGGGCGTAGACGAAGGTAACAGGACCTAACGATAGGAAAGGAACTACAGGATGATTGCAGGAGATCTCTATCCTTTGACATCGGGCCTCATTATGGGTGACCCCGGTACCTTCTGTTAGAAGAGATCTATCTCTTGACTTCGGGCCTCATTATGGGTGACCCCTCTGTTTTTCAACAATTTACTACTCAAAATGTTCAGAAATGACCCTTGGTTCTAGTCAAACCCCTAATTATTATCCAGATATTCAGTCCAGTACTTTACTAAAATACTTCTTAGAGAAGGATCCAGCGGGTAAGTACTGGAGTTGCACACTTCGCACATGTTTTCTAACTCGCATTGATCAATCCTGTTGGATCCAATCTTGCCAAGAATATCCTTTGAAGATGTATTATGAAGAATCTCCAGAACGCATAAGAAATAATCTGAAACTTGTTCTACCCCAAGTTGGTATAATTCCCCCTGATTTCCCAGATATCGGAACACTATATCTGTTGGGAAATTTCTCTCATCCTGCAGCCACTCGACTCGGATTGTTTTTCTTCCAGAAAGCAATTCATTTGTAAGATAATCTATATCAGATTGATTACCAGTCATTATTGTATCTATCGCCCCCTGTCTATTGGAAGAAGTCTGGCATGCACATCCTAAGATAATAACCAAAGTCACGATTAGGAGTAACATAATTTTCATATGATTCATCCTCACTTTTCTATTTATGTTAAAACGGTAAAGGCACTGGAACACTTATTACTTTAGTATTGAAATTTGCAGATGGCCTTAAAACCATAAATGATGTAATTGGTGAGTTACCAGGTTGGGCATGTCTCATAATATCGCCCTGTGGAGTGGGATTATGCGGAACGACTTCCCCTTTAGCGTACATATCCCTTAATCCCATTAAATGCCCTGTTTCATGTGGACTAATGCCTCTCATTCCACTCTGGTTGTTTGTTGTATCAACTGTGTATATTTTTCCTGTATCGGGGCCATGGGCTTTCATCTTCACTTCTGATCTACCTGGGCCAGCTATAACAGTCAGCGTATCAGTATTAGGATTTTCAGAACCAGGTGAGACAATGTTTATTTTAACATCGAATGTGAGTGTCTGGCCCGTCGGGGTAGTAACAGTTTGTTGATTCCAGTAAGATTCAGAGGCCTGCTTGAATTCTTGTGCAGTTTGTACTTGTGATTGATCATTCGGATCTCTAACTATATCTGCGTTAACAGAAGCAACACAGTTTTGTCCTGCACATGTTACAGTGACATCTTTCCCATTCAAATCAACATTAATAATAGGATTTGAAGTTGCGTATTCATATCTATTCCAATATTTAGGGTTATTTATATTGTCAAAATTCCAGTTTGGATCAATACTTAATAGCCTCCCTAATAACGGACTGTAGTACCTCGCATGCATGTAATCCAAGTTTGTCGCGAAATCCCGTTCATGGCCGGTGTACCGGTGCGTGAACTGGTCCTGAACCTGATTGGTAATCTCCTCGCCATAAGGCCAGTACACATGGAAAGATTTCACAAACCCGTACTCGTTTGCAGGAGTAGGATTAGTGAGACGAGATACTATCCGAGGACTCCCAAGATGGTCTGAGTGATAAAAATAGATATCGGATGCTGATCCATTAGGTTCACATTCCATTCCGGGATACCCAAGATCTAAAGACTCTGAGGCACCTAACTTCCCATCGAAATAATAATAATCCTGCCGCCAATCAAAGACCGGTCCAAGGCCGCTGGTAATCGTCGGTGAGGCCGGACAGGCATTCGCCCTGTATTCCGACAGGACATTTCCCATCTCATCCCGCAGGTACATCGTAAACACTTGGTTCAAACGGTCACAGGTTCCCACGCGTTCTCCATTGGCATCGTACCAAGAATCCATCGTTCCGTCCACTTCCCAAATATCCGTAGGATCGCCGCCTTCGGGATAAACGATTCTCCATACCCCATGAGTAACACGACGCAGCCTGTTAAGCGAATCATACTCGTATTCGTAGTCCCCAAACTCCGTCAGATTCCCGCCGGTATCATAATCCGCGGACACGGCATCCCCCAGGCGGTTGTGGGAGAGGAAGGAGGCGTTGATGTTCGAGGAGCCGTTCAGGTCATGGGGACCGTTCTCAAGGAGGTTCCCGAAATCGTCGTAAATGAAATCCCTGAAGTGATTCGCTGGGCTATCCTGTGCTCCTTGGTTGCGGAGAATGTAATCATAGCTGGATGTAGCCTGGACAAGCCTGGAAAGGCGATCATACTGGAAGATCTCCTGGGGAGCACTGGCCCCAGAGTACAGCCCATACCCAGGCAGAAAAGCCGTCTGCGGACCCATGCCCATGATGTTGCCCATCCCATCGTAATGGATGGGACCGCTGTCCCAATACGTCGCTCCGCTGGTGCTCTGAAAGACGCTTAGTTCAAAAGGCCGGTTCACTCCCGTGATCGGATCCCGCTCGATGCTTTCCCGGATGCCGTTGGCATAATCGGTCTGGTACGGCATACCGCCCGGATGGTAGCTTCTACCGGTGATCAGGGGCTGGTTGTCCTCGCCCGATTCACATGTCGCGCCGACGTCGCAGGGCTGACCGTCAACTCGCCCGCACCGGCATCGCTTCAGGGAAACGGGAAGGCCGTACTGATAATCGTAATCGAGATACTGATCGAAGAGTTCGCTCTGTCCCGGCAGGACATGGACCGGATAGAGGACGTGATCCACCAGTCCATAATCGTCATAGGTGTACCCCCAGACGAAGTGGGATGATTCCAGGAAATTACTGTTGAACTCATGCTTGGAAAGCCGTCCCCCGGCATCGTTATAATAATACTGGTGCTGGATATCCATCTCATCGGGAGCCAGGGGAAATTGCAAGGTGCGGATCAATTTTCCGCACGCATACCCGAAGGGATTGTTCATAGAAGAGCACATGCCGCTGGTGTGAATGCCGTCGTATTCAAATTCCTGGTACGCTTGGTAGTCCGAATCCGTGGGACGCTTTACGGAGATGAGGGTCGGGCGGCCTGCGGAATCATACTGATAGGACCAGAGCTGTCCCTGGGCATCCCGTTTGGAGAGGAGGTTGCCCACGGAGTCGTAAGGACCGTATGAGACATCGTGCCCGCTTCCTGCAAAGGTCAGCTCCGGCTGGTCTTCTGAGAGAAGATTGCCGAGGTTGTCGTATGAGAAGTCTCTTGTTTGTGTCGTGCCTTCCCCGTGCTGCTCCACATGGGTGAGATGGTCCTGGAGGTCGTAGGAGTAATAGGTGTTGTTGCCCAGGGCGTCGGTGACGTGGTCCAGGCGTCCGAGAAGGTCATAGGAATAGACTGTTGCGGCGGGCTGGCCCGAGGTGGCGTTGGGTCCGTTGACGAATCGGGTCACGGTCTTCTTTGTCGTGCCCTCATAGCTGAAAAAGGTCTCTTCACAGTCGGCCGGGGAGCTGATGTCGCAGTTGGCCCAGATGTGGGTGGGGCGCCCGAGGGTGTCGTACGCCGTATAGGTGCCTACCGTGGCTTGATTGCAATCGGCGTTCGTGGTCCAGGTCGATGTGAACACGGGCCGGTCCAGCGTATCGTAACGGTTGCATCGGTAGGACTCGGTATCGTCAGTGTTTGTCCTGTGCTCTCGAACCACGCGCCCAAGACCGTCCGCATCGCTCTGGCTCAGTTTCTGGGTGTCCGGCTTGTAGACTGCGACGCTGTAAGGCGTCGTGTCGGTATGTGGCTGGTACAGAATCGAAGAGGCGTATTCATCCGGCGGCAGGACCTTTTTGACTCTAAAGAGAGAATCATACTCGTATTGTGTGGCCAATTCCCCCGTCGTATCGTAGGTCCTTTCGGGAAGGAGCGTGTAGGGATTGATATCCTGTTTGGCCACGTAGAAGAGTCCGTCCGACCAGTTTCCGCTGGACAAGACCTGGTAGACCGAGCTCTTCAATACACCGTGCTCATAGGTGTCATGGGTTCTGTATTCAATTGCAGGGTCACCGCCGGTGCTTCGGTAATGTGCAGTGTAGGTTGGGAGACCGTCGGAAGGTTCACCGGCTTCCTGATCAATGAAGATTGTGCGGATCCCGTCGGCGGGCATCCCATTCGGGGTCGTGTCACAGGCAGCATCGCTGGCGCTGGAGGTGAATGCCTGGCAGCGGGCCTGGAGGAAACCCGTGGTCGAGTTGAAGTCGTAGTAGGTCGCGATTCCGTCCACTCTGGCTTCGGTCGGGGAGAGGTAAGTTTGGGAGTAGCGGTTCAGAAGCCACGTCGATGGATCAGGGGTCCATTCTGTGTACGTGCTTCGAAGGACCGTTCCGGTTTGGCAATCCCCGGCTTTTGTCGTGATCATCTTGTAATGACCAAAGGACCGAGAGCAGATATCCGTTTCTTCGTCCCCGGAATCTAATTCACTACGACATGTGGAGGTTGTCTGGATGGGAGTCGAGTTTCCAGGAAGGTAATGATTTATCGTGGAGTTTTTCACGCGAACGTTGGAATCTTGTTTTCCACAGGAAGTGCATTGGTTGCAGGATGTATGGATGACTTGGTTATCCCAGGCATATTCATTGATGGTCTCTTTCAGAAGTTGCCCTCCCGAATCCAAGGAGGCAGTCCGTTTGAGCCAGCCGTAATCTATTGTGGATGTGGTATCGGAACAATCCACATTACTAGGTTCATCAAGGTCTATACCGGGATAGAAGTCATTTTTCTGCCAGGATAATACTTCTGTGCATGTGTTGGGATCGGCATCACCGCAGACTCTCACATCGGTACTGTACACTGCATTTTCTCGGGAGGGAGGGTTTTGTACCGCAATAAAATTATTGGAAAAGATGTATTCATAATGTCCAAGGATCGAGCCGTCGGAATCCCGGAGAATCCGTTTCTTGATCCCGGCGATTCCAATAAAATTGTCCTCTGCGTTGGGAGTGCAATACTGTTTCTTCCATTCTCCCTGCACAATGGTCTGAAACTCATAATCGATGGAACCACCCGTCGGGAGCCCCAGGGAGGTAATGCGGCCCAGGATCTCGTTATTGATCCAGTCTGAAGCGTCGGGGACGCATGGATCCTCAGAATCGGTGCAATAGTTGAAATGAAAATCTGTGTAGTCTGGAAGGGTGATCACTTCGAGGAATGGCAAGGAAACTGATTCGTGCCACGTTTCGTGGCAAATACCATTATCATAATCCCACACATAACATGTACCCCCGTTTTCCATTCCAGGCCGAGTCGGTATCGTAATCGGGTGAATATTGAAGTTATAGGTCGGGGCCTGGGACATCAGACCATCTCTACCCAGTACTTTAATTGATTGAAGGACAAGGCCGTTACCGTTGGCATCGACATTTTCATCCGGGTCTATCGAAGGATCATTAGTGCTTGTAGGATGAATAAAACTCGTATAAACAAATTGAACTCGTTGCAAGGCTGATGCGCATCCGTTTTGACCCTCACCGCAGAAGGAAATAGAGCTTATTTTATTCTTGTACCCTGTTACGCTAAGGTATCCTATTTCCACATAATTCCCGTAAGGATCGGTGATCCGTTCGACCATATATTGGTTTGTTTCCTGAACGTAATGCATCCGATACCGGATTCCCATCCCGTCCTGGAGTTCATACCCGCTTGTGGCATTCCCGAAGAGTCTGAGGAAGGATCCATCTCGGGTAATCCGATTCTCGCTGAGATGTTCGTAATAGATATTGTGCTCCGATCCATCGGCGGATTGGAAGGTTCCGATAAGCCGATCGGATGTTCCGGGGTCGTCCGCATTCGATTTCAGGATCATTCGGCCCATGTGAATATCCCATCCGATGCCGTAGGCGGCCTTGTAGTCCCGTGCCACAGAAATGTCGCAGGAGGCATAGGGTGGATCCATCGGACAATTTTGCCCCTCATATATCAAGTACTGCGTATGGGCTCTGCGCCAGATCGTCGTATTGTAGTAAAGACGCAGCTGGAAATTGATCAGCGGGCCGACACGGTAGGACGGACCAATGGGAACGGTAAGGTTCAGGTTTCCATTGAAAAGATTGACGTTATCAACGTCCGTGAACTGGATCGTCCCCTTCAGGCCGCCCGAGCGGCTGGGATTGTAGAGGTTGTCGGAGGATTCCTCTCCGTTATCCTGACCGAAGGCCATCATGCCCGTCAGGATAAGAATGCACAGGATCCACGTGAGGTGTCTCATGCGGCGCTCCTTGGTAATGCTGTGACGCATCGAATGTCTGAGATCAGTCATGGGCCACCTCCTCATCTCCAGCGACATCCAGGCCGGGGTCTCCCTCCGTCGCTGTCATCGACCGGGCGGTCTCAAAACAGTTCCCGGAGAAGCTTCCGGCGGTGATCACAGCTGAATTCGCGATATAGCACTTGCTTGGGTCAGCCGCCTCCATGTGGAAGTTGCCGATCACGTTCACGCTGGCCGCCGCGCCCACGACGGCTTCGTTCTTCGAGGTTAGAATGAGTTCGCCCGCATGGATCGTCGCGTTCTGCTGGATAGCGGCCTCGCTCTTCTTCTCGCTTCCGGTCAGGAGGATCGTCGCCGTTCCGGAGATGTTCAGAGTGGTGTTCTGGCCGATGCTCACGTCCACAGGGGATTCCACATGGAGTTCCTCCCCATCGATCACCAATCCCGGCGGGATGACGATCTCGCTGAACTCCGATTCGATGATGATCTTTCCGGCGGACCGGATCGACTGGTTGACGCCAGCGATCAATTCCACGCCGTCCCGGCCGAAGATGCGCACCTTCTGGGCATCGATCTGAAGTCTCCCGTTCTCGCCGGAGAGCTTCACCTTGCAGGGCGAGTGGATCTCCACATTGCCCGAGGGGTTGAAGCGGACGTCAAGGTTGTAGACATAGGATCCGTCGTATCCGAACTCGGTGGCATAGCTGGCCAGTTCTTCCTCGTTTTCCACGACGATGTCCTGGTTGGCGCAGTATTCCGGCGTGAAGCCGTAGTAGTCGTAGTCATCCTCGTAGTCGTTCGCCGGGTCGTACTCCTCTCGATCCCGCTCTTTGTCGGATACGTATTTCTGCATGCGGAGATCTTTGTCTGAAAGGGGAATCCCGTTCTCCTCGAATCGCACCATCACCTCGGGGAATTCGAGGTCTTCCAGTTCGCTTCGTCTTGCGTAGAACTGGTCCATCGATGTTTCGTTGAAGGCAAGGTACTCCCCCATGGCGGTGCGTTTCACGATCAGAGATTTCAGCATCATCTGCGTGGCGAAATCGCCGTTTTCGTAGAGGTCCAAGATGTCATCCGTCCCGATGCCGAAGGGGTGGTTGTGAATGGGGAATGGACTACCAAAGAAGCAGAGGGGTGGATCGTACCCGGGCGAGGGTGGTGGCCATGTGTTGGGCTGGATCACAATTTGTCGGGGGACCGAGTCGGAGCACCCGTTTTCAGTATAGGCGGACATGCTCATCGCGATCGTATGCTGGTTAGGTTGAAGCGTGTAGGTGTGGGTTGCGGTGCAGGTATTGAAGGGACCAGGAAGGGTGGCGGATGAATGTCCATCACCCCAATTGAAGTAGCAGGAGATGAGGGCCGTGCCATCGGCAGGTCGTTTTACGGAAAAACTATAGGTGTTCGAGGCGCCCGATATGACTG
Source organism: Thermoanaerobaculia bacterium (assembly GCA_035593605.1). Classification (NCBI taxonomy): domain Bacteria; kingdom Pseudomonadati; phylum Acidobacteriota; class Thermoanaerobaculia; species Thermoanaerobaculia bacterium. The sequence continues at coordinate 7,834 of DAOSWS010000044.1, forward strand.
AGCAGTAGGGAATCGCTGGTGAGGTCGCCACTATCCTCGGGGCCTCTTCGACAACGATAGGATGGGCGAATCCCAATACTGTGCTGATGTCTTCCTTGAATTCCACGCTATAGTTTCCCGAGTTCCTTGTGAGTACCGTGTTCGTCGTCGCGAACGCGATGGGCTGGTTGCTCAGATACCACTGGTAATCTTCCTTCCATCGCTCGGTACTGAGAGTCCCGTTTGAACAGCTGATGACGGGAGTCGGGAAGAGGGGATCGGGCGTGATCGGCTTATGGGGCGTTGGTTTCAGGAGCAGGTCATCAAAGGAACAGTAGCCTTCCAGAAGGTGTACGTAATAGGAGAAATCGAATTTCCCTTCTTCTCCCACGGAAGGATGGGAGAAGTTCCCGTGGTTTACGTGAATGTTCGTATCAAAAAGAGTCGGATCCGTCTCTTCTCCGAGTGTCATCTCGGCCGAATCGAAGTATCGGAGCCGGTTGCCGCCTTCGCCGTAGGTGTCCGTGTTCTTGCAGTGGTACCAATAGTCATAGCTGTAGTCCATGCCTCCCAGGATTTCGTGCTCCTTGCTTTTCACTGACCCTTTGGCGAGGTTCGTGACGGCGAGGAAATGCTGGCCGTGCCATGCATCATAATATTCGCCGGTGGAGCGGTTAAAGAAGAGGTTTTCGGAGCTTTTGACGACGAAGGCCCCCGTGCCGGGATAATCGGGGACTTCCAATAGCCAGTGGCAGGGGTATTCCTTGCCGTTTTGTTCATAGAAGGTTTCGAAGGAATCGTTTGCAGTACTCAAAGAGCAAAGGGTTTGTTCCGGGGATGGTCCGATGAGGTTGCAGGCTCCAACATTATTGAAGGAGAATCCCGCAATCTTAATATTGTCGACTCCTACCCATCCATGGACGTGATGGATGTCGATGGTGTATTTCATCTTTGCAACGCCATCAACGATGCCTTGCAGGGTGTGGGTTGAATGGAGCCATCCGCCGCTGGATGTGTTGGTGATGGGGATCGAGAAGCTGTAGGTTCCAAGTTTTCCCGGCCCGCTGTCCGGGTAGTACGTGACAATGAATTCAATGGATCCGTTATGTGCCGCGCTGCGGTCCAGGACCTCATATGCGTAGTCGAAGCTGATGGAGAAGTTGAGTGTACCGCTCTTTTCGTAACAGACGTTGTGGCGGAGGTGGCTATCGAGTTCATTGGTGAAGAAGAGGCCGTGACCGCTCTCGGTTGCGTACTCGACGGTGGCTCCGGCATCGCCGACGCCCGCAGGGTTCGAAGAGACGCCGTGGGGCAAGCTGGTGGCGGGGAAGTAGTACCATTCGACGGCCGTGGCGGGGAATTCCCCGTGCTCGACGGCCCGGTAGTCCCAGAACGGTGTTACTCCCTCGTTGGGAGTCTTTTCAAATCCTGGGTCAGCGTTGTCCTCGGTCGGGTTTTCGTTCATGTAGGCTGCGACCCATATCGTATACTCCCCCGTTGTTTCATCCATCTTGTAGAGACTGGACGTGTCGTAAAGGATCCATCCAGCAAAATCTTCCACGCCGAAGTAAACCATGGCCGAGACGCTTACGTCCTCAGGGATGATGAAATAGAGGTCATGGGCTTCCCATTGGTCGGGGCTGGGAATCACGTTCGCGGTCTCGTCCACCGCGTCCGTCGTCCCGGCGTACGTGAGGTGGATCCCCATCTTGCCCGTGCCGATCGAGGCAAGACCTTTTGCGTAGACGCGCAGGCGGTACGTTCCCGCATCCGTCAGAGTGAAGTCGAAGGACTTAGCGAAACCGGTGGCCACATTGCCTTTGAGAGCGGCGTTGTCTCCCGCGAAGGAATAGGTCCGTTTTCCCTGATATGCGGTGGATGTGGCGGGGAATCGCGGGTCATCATCCATGCTCCAGTAGATAGGGATGTTGATGTCTATGCTCTTCTCGAATCCCGGGTTGAGGCCCCAGAAGGGCTCAAGCAGAAGGCTGCCAGTATCAGAGGCATAGAGCTGATCCGGGTTTTCCGGATCGCTTACCGTGAGTTCTACGCTGACTTTGCTCTCCTGGTTGATCCTGCAATCGGGTTTGATCAGGAAGCTGTCCTCTTTGGGGGTGCGAAGGAGTGTGGACGGTCCGGAAGATTCCGAGTAAAAGCAGGATGGGGCTCCCGTACTCTCATCGCAGTCCCCTTCCAGGCATTCGGCTTCAGTGATCTTCGTTTCCAGGTCATCTCCTGATTCGTCGGGATCGTACACCTCACTGGAGATTGCGATGTCTCGGATCAGGTCGGTGCCGTCGAAAATGGATGGGTCTTGTTCCTGGTTCGGAATGTATCGGGCGTCGCCTGCCCGGATCGTCGGGGGCCGGTTATATTTTCCGAACTGAATGTCGTCGAAGGCAAGCCATCCGTTCAGATAGGGGGAGAGCAGGGTGATCTCCACCGTATCCCCTTCCTGGGCTGTGATATTGGTTCGGAATTGACGCCAGGAAGCCGATAGATCAGTTCGGGCCAGAGTCCGGGTCGTTGAAAAGCGCTGTTGGCCATCACTGCCAAATGAGCAGATGCGAATGCGAGGGGTGAGGTCGCCATCATACACGGCATAGGCGTGGCGAAGCTCGCCACGCATCCAGGCGCTGAGTTCGTAGTTGACATATTCGTCCACGGTGAAACTCTGGGAGGTCAAGCCGAACATTTGGTTGGAGATGGAGAACGCGTACCCTGGTCCATACCCTTGGATCGGTCCCCAGAGCAGCTGGGCGTCGGTTCCTGTGAGCGGTGAGAACGCATCGTAGTATACGGGATGGAAGGTGCTGGTGGCCGGAAATCCGGTCTCGGAGTAGGGTGTCCATCCGGTGAGGGTGTTCGATGTTTCGTCGAACGTGTCGAAATCGGAGCCCGAAAAGGGTACGGGTATCCATGTGGTGCCGTCGAATCGTTCCAGCGTGATATGGTCTAGGGCGAGCCAGCCATTCAGGTGTTTCGCCACGAGGTCGATGGTCACGTAGCTGACTCCCGTAGTGGGGGTGAACGGTGCACTATGGAAGGTCCAGCTTGGACTGCCACTGTATGGTGTCCATGTTTCCAGCTGATCGATCTCGGTTTGCGTGTCATCCAGAATGTGGAGGGATTCGGAGAGATAGCTTCCCGATGTGAAGGATTCCCCTCGCGTATAGAAACTGATACGCAGCTGGGTTGCGGCACCGGGAATGGGGATCGGGTCGCTCTTGATGCCGCCCGCGGCCAGATTGTGCAGCGTAAGCCGTGTGGGAGGCGTGGGAAGATTCGGTTGCGCAAGGGCCATGCAACCCAGTGCAGTGCCCGGATAGTTCGGATCGGGTGAGAAGTTCCAGTCGTTTGTATCGCAGAAATCATGGCCCGTGAGGAGATTGGAAGTTGTTCCCGCCTCTTCCAGTGTGACGGTATGGATCGTAGCCACGCCGTCGGTGTTTTGTAGGTGGAAAGTGATGCCGAGGTGCTGGGTGGCCGACAGGGTGGTGAAGATGGCGGATAGCACGACGGGATCTCCGGGATTGGAGGGGGGTGTCGCTACGCTCAAAATAAGATCAATCTGGCCATCTGCGATTTCCACAGGTGTGCCATCGGGTGCGAGTTCGTACTGGGTGAGGGTAGCCGTGAATCGGGTGAGCGGGGTGATGGTTTCGGATTCCTCCAGTGTGTAGGCCAGCTCATATGTAGTATCCCCTGATATTATCAGGGTGGATGGGTCGTTCCAGGCGACCTCTCCGGCCGCCTCGTTGGTATGAGTCATTGCGGGTGTCGCTTCCCTTCCTTCGCTCAGGAGAGGGAACTGATTTCCCGCAGTGGTGGCAGGAAAGAATGGATTGTTGTCTGGGTTCCAGGTGCCTGGCGGGAGTTCCTGGCAGTCGTCCAGGAAATGGATGCTGTAGTAGCTTTCCCCGAAGCAGGTGTGTGCGACATCCGCATCGTACTGCTTGATGCCTCGGACGTAGAACTGCATTCTCTTTAGATTGTCGGGAAAGGGGTAGGGAGGCTGGATCGTGAGAGATTCGGTGCTGGATTCGGTGACGCTCCAGGGTTCAGGATGGCTGGTGTCCAGCTTGATCTGGCAGGGTTCCGGTCCTTCGTACTCGTTGAAGCATCGCTGGTAGTCGTCAGTGCAGCTGCGCCAGTCGTACAGCTGGTTGCTGTAGGACTCCGTATTGGTGATCGTGAGGGTGAACGGCTGATCCGCGTCGGATTTGCAGAGGGAGACGGGGCCGTCGATGATCGGATCGCTGGGGCTCTCCTGGATCGTGACTTGTAGCGCGTATGGGTCTGAGAAACAGTCTACTCTTTCATCGAATCGTATGGGATCGTTCAGGCCGGCCTGGACCTCCAGTGTATGCGTTCCGATGGAGGTGATGGCATATTGGCGATCGGCTTCTTCTTTTCCCCAGGGTTGATGGACGATGTTTCCCTGGGGCAAGGTGTGCCGCCAGGTATACGTGGGATAGGTGCCGCAGTAATCTTCTGTGTCGTCGACATAGTTCGTGGTTCCCGCAGTGAAGGTGGGATGAATGCACTGGCTGCACCCCCAGTAGGTGCCGTCACCGTTGTCTACGCCCGTATCCGGGTTCAGGGCGGCGTTGACTTTGGGCGTCCTGTAAATCTGGCGAGCGTCAACCAACGCGCTGTATATCGTCGTGCAAGATGCATCTTGGCTGTTGGCAATTGTTGCGGTCACGATATGATCATCCGTGTTTCCAACCTGACACTGGCGGTACCAAGGATTGTCTTCCACTGCTGGATCTGTGGGTTCTGCGGTCTGAAAGTTGAAATTCGCGGTCGATGTACCGGAAATGTGATGCAGGGAGGAGGTTCCGTACGCAATATCCCAGGCTACGTGGGTGATAGAGAGATCATTCGGAGTGCAGGCTTCGGTCCCGGAATTGAGATTGATGTATTGGACCTCTCGGTCGGTACAGAGCCATTTCTTTCCCGCTTGGGTGAAACCGGAATGGTTTGTGATCTGGCAAGGGGTAATGGTGGGTGGGGCCGAGCTTTGGACGGTCGTGATCGGGCTGGGCATGCCAATATATACTTGTTCGTAGGAAGGAATAAGTTCTGGGCAAGAGCATTTTATGTCCGTTTTTCTTGACTGGCAGGCCATTGCGTCCCTGAAGTATTGCAGCTGGTAGCAGGTGCGATCGCCAACATTATCCACAAATTCACAGCCTCCAGACGAAGTGCATTGGTCGTTCACGTAGAGAATCAGGCTGAAATAGTCTTGTTTGAATCCGGTGCAGAGTGGATCGTCGGCAAAGAGCCATTTATAAAGCGTGGCGCTCCATTCAGGATTTGCTGTGGGATTCCAATGAATTCTCGATTCGGCCTTTGCCCCATAACGATGGCATTCGATGTCGAAATTCGTGCTCTGCGATGGATCGGGAAGAGCATTCGGCGGGCAGGCGTTGGGTGGCGCCTGCGCCACGAGGACTATGGAAAAAAAGACAAAGAGTGCTCCAGCCAGGATGCGTCGAATCATAACCTTCCTCCCAATGGAATCAGATATCATCGCCCGAGTTGATTATCCGAAGTAAAGCAATATTTTTATGCAAATGATTTGCCAGCGATTATACACCCGTGGGAACTTGAGATCGAGTCGTGCTTAAACGCCTGCTTTTAGGAGTATTTTTAATTCAGAGGTCAAAAAGTTGGGAATGGGCTCCTTCATGCACCGTGTTACGAAATGAAACAGGCGTCCGGGGTTGCGGCTTGATTTTTCAAATTAAGAAAATCCGACTTAGGTTGCACCTCGCCAGAGTCAACATTTCTTCACTTATCCTCATCTTTGGATAATAGCTCTGTTGGTATGGGGAACGTATATGTAGAATTTTGCATCAAGGGCTACTCATGTTGGGGTACACCTTCGGCTTTGTCAACGGTACCACCCGTTTCTCACTTTTGCCAAGGGAAATGATGTCGTGGCGTATCCGTCCCAGATGTATTGTCTAACGCTATAAATACATTATTTCCTTGATGATTGTCAAGAGTTGTTGCTTGGTGGGGGCGTAAAAGAGATCAAGCCCCTTCTTCGGTTTAGGTGCGGGAAGGGGGCGAGGTTGGGGGTAATATTTTCCGGTTTCAGGGTTTTATGGTTTCCAGTTGGTCTTTTTTAGCTTTGTTGCCTTGATGGAAGGTGTAGAGTGTGATTCCTCTCAGGAGGCGCTTGTAGGGTTGTAGGATTCCTTCCAGGGTCTTGGTGATGTTGCGGGTTTTTGTGGTTTCTATGATGAGTGCTTTCTCTTTGGCCTGGATCTTTTCCAGGGTGTAGAGGTGCGCGAACAGTTTGGTCAGGCCGTCTCTTTTGCTTCGCAGATCTTTGATGTGCAGGGTTTGTATGGCTACCTTGCCGTCCTGGGTTGCGAGGTCAATGCGAAATTCAGGGAGGCCCCATCCTGCTTTCATGGTCCCGGGACTCAGGCACCACCCTTTCGTATTTTGCAGGTGGTAGCAAAGTCGGGAGTGGAAGGCGTTTCCCGGAGCTTTACTGGTTTGTTTTCGTTTTGTTTCTGTTTTGACTCCTTTGGCCGTGAGCCTGTAGACACCTCTTGAAAGCCGTACAAGGGTTCCTTTCCATTGTCCCGATGTTGTGTTGGTTGTGGATCGGGTGATGTAGGCAAGGACGGGATAAAGATTCGTTGATGGAGGGATTTCTGTCCTATGGAGAGCTCTAGCCTTGGTAAAAAGGTTTTTTGGAGTGAAGGGAGCCTTGTCCTCTGCGTGTAGCTGCTGGGCAGCTTCTATCAGCATCGCAGCGTATGGCATGGAGCCTTTGCCATGGACCTTGGAAAACGTAATCGTTCCTTTCTTCAAGTCTATGTTGGTGACTCTGTACCCATGCTTAAGCCAGGTTCTTGGATGGTTGGGTATGGCGCTTTGGCTGTTGGCCCACCAGGAGACATGCTTCCGGGCAGATACAGGTAATTTACGCCCGAGGATCGACTCAATTTTTAGAAGGGACAAAACCACAGCATCCTTACCCTTCAAATTCTTGAAATAGTCACCTAAATTATTGTAAGTCGATGTGCGCTGCCTTTTCTTAAGACTAGCCTTCCTTATGAACGGCCTCCTCTTCTTCTGTACTTGAGTATATTTCTCAGGAATTTCTTTTCCTCTGCGAGATAACGATTTTTTCCTGGCAGCCAATCTACGAAAATGTTCACTACGATTCAATGCAGACATAACCTAACCACCCTCAAAATAATTTATTCTCCACCCACTATGTCACGAAAAAATAGACGAGTCAAGAGAATAATTGCTACAAATCTTGGGAATTCTTCGCTTCACTTTCGTGTTGATAACTTTCTTCATTAGTGTCTGATAACAGCAACCGAAAACAAGGGTTGCAATGAGAAGTTAGCGTGCGCGCAGCTCTGCCTGGACCATTTCGTCAAAGCGAGCCATCATCACATCCATAGAGTCATCATTGATTAACATCTTTTTCCACTTGTCCCAAACTAATGTTGATATAGTATCTTTTGAGACAATATCATTCATTTCCTCCCATGCACTAGCCGGATGAAACAAGACATCAGGCCGTGCATCCAAATCAAGAAAGGATCTGTAAACCAGGGATGCAAGCCCAGCCATGGCAGAAATATATTGCCCATCAAGATAAGGATTATTATCTTTTCTAAACACCATTATCTGATAGGCGGTTTCATTCTCTTGGAGAACAACATCATATCCCCAATAACTCCTCCGATAATTATTACAAGGCATACATCCACCTAATGCTACTACTCAATAGAGGTGGAAGTGCTTCCTATTTATAAGTATTGCGTTTTATTTAAATATCAATGTTCCCCAGGATTGTTAACGTTCTTCTATTGGGAAGAGATGATTGCAGCTAGAATTACAGCATATGTGGCGAGTAAGGAGGTGATTGATGCAATAATCCACTTGATCAAGGAATACAGAGCAACTTGTCGGTCAGCATTAAACTGCAAAAAGGCATCTGCATAGCATTGATAGTGCTCCTGCACGTATTTAATCAGGGCGGCTTTGGATTCTTTGTTATGCATGCCTATGTAATTCTTTACCTTCATATCCTCATTTATCACACGCGACCTTAACTTCAGTACCCCCTGATCACTATTAGCAGTACAATATTCGCTGAGCGTAAGTATATCACTACATATACGTTTTTCCTCATTATACAGAAGACATGCATATGGATGCACCTCTCTTTTCAACATCATATGTTTGTATATTCTATTCACTTTTTCTTCGTATTCCATTCTTCTCTTTCCTTAGGCCATTAATGTTATTGCAGTCTGGGTGTCTCTATAATTTTCACTTTCGATTTTCTCAATATTCATTTTGTAACTAGTAAGGAATATATCCTTTGCTGGATCCTTTACATTTTGCAGTAGTTTTATATACTCTTTCACTTGATGAATAAACATCTTATTATATTCTACGATCATGTCATCTTGCATATCGCACGTCTCGAAAATGTACAATCGCAGAGAATCCAAATATTCTATATGGGTTGTGACTACCCTGAGGATATAAAAGTAGCCTTCATTCTTTGCCACACGGTTTTGCCCATAATACTTAAAGCAGAATAATGACCTTTTAAATTCCGAAGGATTCATATGCAACTTATTTTCAAATACCTCGTCGTAAAATCTATTAATTAGCTTACTATATCTTTTTAGAGTATTTAGTACATTTGTAATGTTTTCCTTTATTAATAACATATTATTCATGTCCGGTTTGGCGCTTAGCGTATGTATCGGAACAGTATTGTGAGATATTACTGAAAAGTACTCATAGTGGATTATGATGTGCCGCAAGAAGGAGAATGCTGCGGGATTAACTTTGATTTTGATTTTATTCAAAGTCCTTCTTATTTTTGCGATATCAGTTAGTACTGTTTTATCACCGCGCATTCTCTTTTGTAAATTCCGGATTTCTTCAATAGCTTCCAGTTCTTCTGAAAAAGGTTCTGAATCTTCATCAATATACTTATTTTTTACCGTTATTAAATTGACCCACCCATATTTTTCTACGCTATAGAGTTCAAGTAATACCTTCATAATAGTTTTATCTGAATATACACCCTGCAGTATCTGGATCAAGTCAAATAATGCATACTCCCTCTCAATCTCGAAAAGTTCACTATAATTATTCACCTCGGCATTGCAAGCATTCAACAACACCGTAAGTATAACCCTTCGTGGATCACAATATCCTTCCTCTTCAGTTTCTGGGATTACAATGTCTTTAAATTTTCTAATAAAGTTGTCGTTGCTTAGCAACCTTAGAATGCCAAATATAATATTCGCTCGAGCACCGAATTTATTGTGCCTGTATAAATATAGAAATCCTTCATAGTTGATATTTGAATCTTCTAAAACTTGGTAAATGTTTGTGTTTAACTTTCTATAATCATAATTGTACAGAGGCAGCAAGAATTCTTTGAATAGAAGTTCATCATTTACGAGTATTGATATAATTTCAGGTATATTGTATCTTTTATACTTAGTGTTAATCAATGAGTCTTTAGGACACTTATTGTTTATAAATTCTATCCTTCTCTCAAAATTCAATTTTTGCAATTCTGCGTTATGCCCTATTTTTATAGGTAATTGCACTATCCCATCCCATATCCTATCGATGTCATTCGCATTACAATTATTTATTTGTGCATTATTTGCATCTCGAACGCAAAATATCAGTTTATAATTTTGTACGAAATCAATATCAAAATCAAATATGTTTTTATCCTGTGATAGAGATGATAAAGTGGTTAAGATAACTGGCAAACATTTCTTTAGGTTATCTGCAATATAATCCAATCCGACAGCGTCAAGATTATCAAAGTATAACAAATGAATGCGTTGGTCATTACTGGTATATGCCCGATAAAACAAGAATGAAAAGAATAGTATAAATATGTCATTAAAAGATGTAGTATCGATTATGCTATTAAACATTTTCAGATTCTCATCAGTAGATCCTTTGAATTGAAGAATCTCGAATGTATCCGGCATATATTCCCTGAATGACATATACCTGGAGGATAAAAATTCTATGAACGATTGAATCAGCACATCATCATATGACGTTAAATGCTTTCGCAATCCCTTAAGGAAATGGGATTCAGTATTTTTCTGCGGCCCTATTTTTGTATTTACCGTTTTAAAATCTATAAATACATGATAAAAATTCTTTTGAAATGAGGCTTTAATGCTTCGGAGGAAAGTTGTTTTCCCTATACCGCTAAAGCCATGAAGAAATAGCACCCGATTATTCCAATCACTTGATGTCAGTTCCCTTATGAACGATTGCTGGTCAGTAATGTATTTGCTGTTTGATACAAAGAATTCATTAATGAAAACCTCTTCTGTTAACCTGCCGCCAAAATTCTTCTGATCGTCATAAGGGCATGCTTGCAGAATTTCTGTCGGCTTAGGCATCTTTAAGAGAAGTCTATTCAGCAACTCACGAGCTTTTTCCTCATCCACCATAGTAGCCTCCACTAAGAGCATTAATCGCACATTATGAGGCGAAGACCTATATAATTCACACACAATAGAAATCGTGTTTGCACGCCTCGTTCCACAAACTGGTATTTTCTTTACCTGTCTACGGGTCGAATGATCCCATTATTATTTCCCGGTAATTTCGTTGGCTCTTTTCCCGCTGTACCCGGAGTCGTCGGTGGGGTGGTCGGCAGTGTTACAGAACCCTGGAATGAGATAGCATTTTTTGCGGCAGTTTCTGGCTGCCGTTTATACTCCTGACGAGTGTAGTTGACATCTCCTGCACTGTACTGGAGCCGCTCTCTTATGCACTGCCTTGACTGGGTAGGGTACAAGTATTTTGTGAGCGTATGAACGTAAACGACGGGCTCAATGAGAAGCCGCAACTTTGTTAATGGTCGAGAACCCACATCTGTCGTACTCATGGTGGGTTCTTCGACAAGATCCAGCGCATTTGTAAGATATGCGGTGATAGGGAGCATACCAGCAAGTGTCGTAAAGCTGGAATCCTCAACTGTGGCCTCCGCCTCAGACAAGGTCCCGTCAGCTGAAAGCTTAACGACCGCATGTGAGGATCCTGCTAAGGAGCGCTTTGTATTGATCAGATACGTATCCCCATAATCGATGTACGGTTCCCATGATGCAGTATCTCCAATAAGTATAAGATTGCCGTTCGCTATTAAGGATTGTGTCGCTAAATTTATCGGGGAATTTCCGTTGCATAATTGGGAGAAAGATTTTTCCAGTTCACCTGTTGGATCTAATAGGTTTTTCTGTCTGGCCGATTCATATCCCTCTTGATTTAACAGAATGTTCTTTCTTCCTACCTCCTTCCAACCAGTGCCTTCTCGAGCTTCTGATATTAAGGAGACTGAGTAAAGCGGCTCAAGATAAGTATTCTCCTGCTTGCATCGCGCCTTCTTGAGGTAAAAGGGGATTCCGTCAAGTGGCTTCGTGACTGCATTCTCCCTTGAGTACACAGAGTAGAGACCACTTGTGCATCCAACGAGCGCGATTGAAATAACGAAGAAAACCGTAACGATTAAACGCATAATAGACTCCTTGGGTAAATGTGGTTGATAACGCCCGTTCATAGTTACTCTTCCTCCAAAGAGGCATCCAGGTCCTCTGACAAATGAGAACTTGCCTCTCCTGTTTCAGTGCAATCATTGCAAACCATGCCGGAATTTCTTGCCTTCAAGCCCAGGTTGACGAGATGGAGAGAACGTTCCACGACGGTGTCCAAATCACACCCCATGTCGAGAAGTTGTTCTCTCAGTTCTCCCAGTGATTTATTACTGAATTCTCTCAGTTTCACCGTAAGATAGATCGCCAACGCAAAACCTCCTAGAACATACCGCTCTTCAATATCTATCGGATAGGACCAAGGTTTTCATCAGGAATCCATGCGCACCACTTGCTTTGCGTCTACCTTCACCATGACGTACCGGTTAAACATCTCCACACCCAAGACCAGGTACTCCTGGCCCTCGACCTGTTCCAAGTAA
>DAOSWS010000045.1 GCA_035593605.1 Thermoanaerobaculia bacterium
ATATTTCATTTTCCAGTCACAACGTTTGGACACTACTGGGACTGTCCCTATTTTAATTGTTGGTAAGTTGTGGAATGTGAGATAGAAAGGCGTATGGCGACATGTCCGCCTGAGGTTGACCGGGGATGTTATAGGAAGGTGTAGGGATCGATGTCGACGGTAATGTTGGAGGAGAGGCTGTCCCCCAGGGCTGCCCGCGTGACAGCCCGAAGCACTCCCCGATGCTCGGCCCGGAGGAGGATCTGGAATCGATGTTTCCCCCTGAGCCGGGCCAGGGGGGCGGGGGCAGGGCCCATCATGATGACCCGCCCGGAATGGGAGTGGGCGCGGAGGCGCACAGAGAGGTCTCTCGCCGTCAATTCGGCCCGTTTCATCGAGGTGGCGGATATCTGCAGAAGGATCATGTGGGAAAAGGGCGGATACTTGAGGGCCCTTCGCAGGCGGATCTCCCTTTCGTAAAAAGCGTCAAAGTCCTGGGAGACTGCATGCTTCACCGCATAGTGCTCGGGGAAGGAGGTCTGAATGATCACGTGTCCCGGGTCTTTTCCCCTTCCCGCACGCCCGGAGACCTGCGTGAGCAGGGTGAAGACGTGCTCGGCAGCCCGGAAATCGGGAAGGTTCAGCATCTGATCCACCGTCAGAACACCCACCAGGGTCACGGAGGGGAAATCGTGCCCCTTTGCGATCATCTGGGTGCCGATGAGGCACTGGATGCGTCCCAGGCTGAAGAGGTGGAGGGTCTCCTTCAGCTTTCCCCGCTTTGCCATGGAGTCCCGGTCCACGACGGCCGAACGGACTCCGGGAAAGATCTGACGCAGTTTTTCTTCCACCTTTTCTGTCCCGATGCCGACGGTTTCAAGAAGCTCCTGTCCGCATTCGGGGCAGGATTCGGGGATCGGCATCCTGTGGTTGCAGTAATGGCAGAGAAGGACCTTCCACCTTCGGTGAACGGTGTGGTTCACACTGCAGGCGGGGCAGGGAAAGGTCATGCCGCACAGCCTGCACATCAGGTAGGGGGCATAGCCCTTCCGGGTCACAAGCAGCATTGCCTGCTTCCCGGCGGAGAAGGTCTGTTCCATGGCCTCCCGGAGAGGAGTGGAAAAGATCACGAGACCATGCTCTTCCGGGTCAGGAGGCTCATTACGAAGATCGGTAATCGTAACCGCCGGCAGTGTGGCTTCGCCGATTCGGCGATTCAGACGGACCAGCGAGTAGCGTTCGAGGTCGGCATTATGCCGGGAGACCAGGGACGGGGTGGCGGATCCCAGGATCACGACTCCTTTGCTTTCCCGGGCCCGCACGATGCTGAGGTCCCGTGCGTGGTACCGCGGGGCATTTTCCTGCTTGTAGGCGGCGTCCTGTTCTTCATCCACGATGATCAGGGCCGGACGTTGCAGAGGGGCAAAAACAGCGGAGCGGGGTCCGATGACAACCTGAATATCTCCCTTCCGGATCTTTTCATATTCCTGGGTTCGTTCCCGGTCGTTCAGCCCGGAATGGAGGATGGCCAGCCGTGATCCGAACAGTGCTTTCAGACGACGGGCTGGCGCAAGGGTAAGGGCGATTTCCGGAACCAGATAGAGGGCCGTGCGGCCCTGCTCTACAGCGTCGGCAATGGCGTGCAGATAGATCTCGGTCTTCCCGGATGAGGTGATTCCCTGCAGTAAAAAGGTGGAAAAGCTTTCTGCCCGTATCGATTCCCGGATCTTTCCGGCGGCTTCCTCCTGATCCGGTGTCAGTGGATGCAGGGGTGGCCCCTCCCAGTCGGGAAGGGCGTGGCTGGTAAGGTCCAGATCGATTTGCTGATCGGAGACCCGAAGGAGCCCGGCCCGGATCATGGCTTGAATTGTGGAAGAAGAACAGGGAGTCCAGGCGGTGATTTCATCTTCCGTCAGGGGACGATTCTCTTCCGCAAGAAGGCGGAGGACTTCTTTCTGTCGGGGCGATCGTTTGCATTTCTCCAGGAGGATTTCCAGGCTCTTTCCGGGCAGGCTGAAGAGCCTGCGCACCGCCACGTGCTTGCCTTCCGGGAGAAATCCCTTCACTTCGCCGGAGCTGACCAGTGCCTCGATTCGTTCATACCAGCCGGGACGTTCCTGGACTTCGGACAGGGTGAGGCGTCCCCGGGAGAGGAGGGATCCCGTCAACTCTCCGGTCAGGGTACCCTTCTCATATCGACGGGCAGTCCCCTTTACCGTTGGCTTGTAATAGGGTTCCTCGAGACGGGTCAGAGACCCCGGAAGGGTGGCCAGGAGCGCCTGACCCACGGGAACCATATAGTATTCCGCCATCCAGAGACCCAGGCTGAGGATTTCCCCGGCGAGGGCCGGTGTCCGGTCCAGGATGCAGGCGATGGATTTGATGGGAAAGGAAGGAAGGGGTCCCTCGGTGCGGCCGGTTATCACGCCAAGGTGGCGCTGATGCTTGAAGGGTACGATGACTCTTGAACCCGGCTGTGCCAGGGATTGGAGATGATCGGGAACGGAGTAGGTAAAGGTCGTAAAGAGGGGGAGGGGGAGAGCGACCTCGATGAACATGGAGCGCCGGTCAGCTCGATGCGGGGAGAGGCAGACCCAGACGGCGCATGACCTCCTGGAGATCTTCCCAGGCTTCCCGTTTTTTTCCGGGTTGTCTCAGGAGGAAGGAGGGGTGAAAGGTGGGCATGACCGGGATTCCCCGGTAGGCATACCAGTGGCCTCTCATCTTGGAAATCGGCTCTGCCGATCCTGTAAGGACCTGGGAAGAAACACGGCCCAGTGCGACAATGACTTCCGGTTGGATCAGTTCCAGCTGGCGGATGAGGTATCCGATGCATGCATCCGCCTCTTCGGGCTCGGGGTCCCGGTTGCCGGGAGGCCGGCATTTCAAGATATTGCAGATGTAGACCTGTTCCCGTGACAGCCCCATGGCGCCGATCATCCGGGTCAAAAGCTGGCCGGCCCGCCCGACAAAGGGCTCTCCCTGGCGGTCCTCATCCGCTCCCGGTGCTTCTCCCACAAAAACGAGCCGGGCCTCGATGTCGCCCGTCCCAAAGACGGTCTGGGTTCTGCCGGCGTGCAGCTTGCACTTTGTGCAGGCGGATACGATAGCTTCCAGTTCCTTTACGTCCCCGGCCGCTTCACCTTTCGTATGCTTGACCCCCAGGTAGGTGTATTCGAAACCCAGGGTGTGAAAGTAGTCGGCCCACTGCTTCATGATCGGACCACGTGCTGGAGGATTCGGCGGGCGATATCGGATTTGGAACTTCGGGGAAGGTGGATGGACGGGCCCTGCCGGGGGTAGATGAAGACTTCGTTGTGATCCGATGCAAATCCGATGGAGGAGTCGCTGACATCATTGGCTACAATGAAGTCGGCACCCTTGGCCGCCATTTTTTCTCGAACCCGGGTCTCGTCCAGGGTGGTTTCCGCCGCAAAGGCCACGATGGTCAGGTCAGGGCAGGCCTTGCGGACCGACGCGAGAATGTCCGCTGTGGGTTCCAGGGTGAGGGGGAGCGAATTCCCTGTCCTTCGGATCTTTTCGCTGGAGATTTCGTTCAGCTTGAAATCTCCAACGGCGGCGGTCATCAGCAGGAGGTCTGCTTCACCGGCCCGTGAAAGGACGGCATCCGTCATTTCCCCGGCTGTTGAAACCGGGATCGATGTGACGCCATAGGGAGGCTCGGTGGAGAGAGGGCCGTGAACCAGGGTGACCGTCGCACCCTCCCGATAGGCTTCCGCCGCGAGGTGAACGCCCATCTTTCCCGTCGAAGGATTGGAAAGGAACCGAACCGGGTCGATCGGCTCACGGGTCGGTCCTGCGGTTACGAGGATCTTTCGGCCCGTAAGAAGGGGTTCCGGATTTCCTGCTCGCCGAGACGCAGCCACGATGGCGGGTATCTCGGCCAGCCTTCCCTGTCCCCAGTCCCCGCAGGCCAGCTCCCCGGATTCGGGTTCGACGAGGATGACCCCCCGCTGAATCAGAATTTCCAGGTTTTCCCGTACGGCGGGGTGGTCCCACATATGAACGTTCATGGCGGGAGCCAGTACGACAGGTCCGGGATGGGCGAGATAGTAGGTGCTGAGCTGATCGTCGGCAAGACCGCGGGCGAACTTGGCCAGGATATTCGCAGTGGCGGGGGCTACGACAAGTACGTCGGCCCACTTTCCAAGGTCGACATGGTCTACGGCTTCCCGGCCGTGCTCGGGAAACATATCGAGAAATACTTCGTGTCCGGACAGGACGCCCAGGGTCATGGGGGTGATGAATCGTGTGGCATGTGCCGTCATCATCACCCTGACTTCATCCCCGCTCCGCCGCCACGAGCGGATCAGTTCTGCGGCCTTATAGGCTGCAATTCCTCCGGTTACTCCGAGGACGACTCGCATGGATAGGGACCGATTACGACCTCTTTCCCTTCCTGGGAAGTGAATTTCACGCCGATTTTATCCTGCATCACTTCTTCGAGGGCAATGTAAGTGGGTTTGGAGTCGCGGGGGGGGATTCGAGTTGTTTCCCCGTCGATCAGGCGACCGGCCCTCTCAGCGGATACAAGGATGAGTCTATATATGCTGTCAAATTTCCCGATTCTCACGGTGCCTCCTTCGTTGGCAAAAAGGTATCTAACACGGCCTGAATCTTTCCGGCCATACGTTCCCGGCACAGGCGCCGGGCCCGGATAATGGTCTTTAGATCTTCAACGGCGCGGGTAAGGTCTTCATTTATCATAACATAATCGTAGTGTGCCGATTGCATTAACTCACCTCCTGCATTCCTGAGGCGGGTTTCGATTTCCGATTCACTGTCCGAGAGGCGGTTCAGGAGCCGGCTCCTCAGTTCCTCGAATGAGGGGGGGAGCAGAAGAATGTGAATGGATTCGGGACAACGGTCCTTGACCTGGCGTGATCCCTGAACATCGATGTCCAGAATGATGTCGGTCCCGGCCTGCCTGGCTTTATCTACCGTCTCCGCGGAAGTTCCATAGAGGTTGTTGTGGACCTCGGCCCACTCCAGGAAGAGACCCTTCTCAGCCATGGCATGGAAGGTCTCCACCTCCACGAAGTGATAATCAATTCCGTCATGTTCGCCCGGTCGGGGAGAGCGGGTGGTGGTGGATACAGAAAAGGCGACGGAATCGATGGATTCCAGCACTCCCCGGATTACGGAGGTCTTCCCGCATCCGGAAGGCGCGGAGAGGACGAAGAGGTCGCCCGGAATCGGGTCACTCGATGTTCTGGATCTGTTCACGAAATTTCTCGTTGGCCAGCTTTGCCTTGACAACCAGTTCGCGAGTATCCACGTCTTTCAGCTTCTGGCCCATCGTGTTGAGCTCGCGGTGGAGTTCCTGCGTGAAAAAATTGAGCTCCTTGCCGACAGGTGTCGAGGGTTCCGAGAGCATCGTTCCCATCGATTCCACAAAGCGGCGGGCCCGGACCATTTCCTCCCGGATATCCATGCGCATACTTAAGAGGCCGGCTTCGGTCACGATTCGTTCTTCGGAGACTTCCTCGCCGATGAGCTCATCGAGACGCTCCCTGAGCTCGTTCATGATCGTCGGGACCAGGTTTTCGACCTCGTCTTCAAGCCGTTCGAGGACCGCTTCGACCTCCTTCAGCTGGTGGAGCAGGTCGGGAAGGAGACGGGAGGCCTCCTCGGCACGGACCTCAAGGACTTCTTCCAGGGCCGATTCCACGGAGGCCAGGACTATTTCCGAGGATTCCTCCGACAGGTCGCTCGTATCCTGTTTCATGCTTTCCGGAAGAAGGAGCAGGGAACCCGGGATCGGTTCATCGGGGAAGAGGTCCTGCCAGTCTTCCGCTACCGCCCGGATGTAGCTGGAATTCAGGAGTCCACCCGTGACCATCGGTCCTCCCTGGAGCCTGGCCGTGATGTTGACCTTTCCCCGGGAAAGATAGGCGGCAGTGAGCTGTCGAATGTCGGATTCCAGGGAGGCGAGGAGATCGGGAAGGGATATCTGCAATTCCATAAAGCGGTGATTGACGCTTCGAACCGTGACGGTCAGGTTTCTTCCATCCGGTAACGTGCGCCTGCACTGGGCGTAACCAGTCATGCTGTAGAGCATCAGGCCTCCTCGAACATCTGCATGCGGACCATGCCGGCGTAGTGTCCACCCCGGGCCATCAGTTCGGTATGGGTACCCTCTTCGATCACACGGCCGTTATCCAGGACAATGATTTTGTCGGCATGCTTCACCGTGGAAAGGCGATGCGCGATCACAAGGGTGGTCCTTCCGACCATCAGGGTATCCAGGGCTTTCTGGACGAGGGTTTCCGATTCGGAGTCCAGGGAGGAGGTGGCCTCGTCCAGGATCAGGATCGGCGGATCTTTGGCCAGGGCACGGGCAATGCTGAGCCTCTGCCTCTGTCCTCCCGAAAGGGTGACCCCGCTCTCCCCGATAATTGTGTCGAATCCCCGGGGCAGGTTTTCGATGAACTCGAGGGCGTACGCAGCTTTCGCGGCCTCCCGTACCTTCTGCGGGTCGGTCGAGGGGCTGGCGTAGGCGATGTTGCTCAGGACCGTATCGTTGAAGAGGATTGTCTGCTGGGTCACGATTCCCATTTTATCCCGCAGGCTCTGTTTTTGGAACTCCTGGATATCCACGCCGTCGATGGCGATCCGTCCCGCGGTTGCGTCGTAAAAGCGGGGCAGGAGAAGAGAAAGCGTGGACTTTCCCGCTCCGGAGGATCCCACGATCGCTATGACCTGACCCCGTTTGACCTGGAAGGTCACGCCGCGGAGGACTTCCCCCTTTTCTTCGGTGTAGAGGAACCGCACGTCTTCAAAGGTGATCTCTTCAGAAACTCCGGGAAAGGGGCGGGTTCCGTCGGCTATGAACTCATCTTCCATGTCCGTCAGGGCAAAGACCCGGTCTGCGGCCACGGAGGCCTGCTGGAGCGCGAGGTTAACCTTGTTCAACTTCTTTATCGGTGCGTACATCATGAAAATGGCACCCAGGAAGGATGAAAATTCACCGATCGACATCCTGCCCTGGCTGATTTCATGTCCGGCATAGAGAAACATTCCCAGCGCGAGCATGATGCCCAGGGTTTCAATGACCGGAGCGCTGATCGATTGGACCAGCCTGGCTCGCAGGTTTGCGTGGAGGTGCCGGTCTGCCGTCAGGAGAAATCGGTTATTTTCATGATTTTCTGCGTTAAAGGCTTTTACGATCAGGCTTCCCTGGAACGTTTCCGTGAGGAGTCCCGCCATTCGGGCCATCTCTTCCTGGCTGCGTCTCGACGACTTTCGAAGGCTTCGAGAAAACCGGATGATGGGATAGAGGGTTAACGGTGCGATGATGAGGGCGAAGGCGGAAAGTTTCATGTTAATGGAAACGATCAGAAGGAGGAGTCCCAGAAGCTTGATCGATTCCTGAACGATATCGCCCAGCCGTTCGGCCATGGCGGATTCGATGAAGAGAACGTCACTGATGATGCGGGAAACCAGCTCTCCCGTGGAGGAGAGGGAGAAGAAGCGAAGGGGCATGTACGTCAAACGGCGGTAAAGGAATTTCCGGATGTCCTGAACCATGGAAAGGCCCACAACGGCAAAGGAGTAGTGGGAGAGGAACATGAAGAAGTTATTGAAAATCATGACGACGAAGATCAGGATGGCCACGGCCGGGCGTTCACTCACTCCCATTCCTTTGAACCATGTGATCGTGTGCGCATAGAGGCTGTCCAGCCACTGCACGATGCCTGCCGAATCGACGGGCCCCTGGCTTCCGCCCAGGAGCAGGTCATCAAAGAGGGGCTTGATCAGATAGGCCTGGAGCGTCGCAAAGGCGGAAACCAGGAGCATACCCATAAGGGCCATGACAGCCCAGACCCAGTAGGTTTTTGCAAACCTGAGCATCCGAAATATATTTTTCATGCGGCATACTCCAATACGAGATCGGCCAGGGCCGGAGTCACCCGGTTTTCGCCCAGAATGGATCGAACCCGCTTCAACTCTTCATGCATGGTCCGGCGTTCCCTCTGCTCGGACAGGTAAGGTGCCAGGACCTGGCGGATGGATTCCGGCTGTGCCTCATTCTGCAGGAATTCAGGGAAGATCTTTTTGCCTGCCAGGATGTTGACGATTGAGATATGGTCTACCCGAACCATGGGGCGGAGCATCATGGCTGATACAGGGTTGAGGCGATAGACAACCACGGAAGGTACACCATGAAGTGCCGCCTCCAGCGTCGCGGTTCCGGAGGCGACGAGCGCGGCCCGGCAGTTTTGAAAGGAGCGTTCCTGCTCTACCCTGCGACCAAATCGGGTCAGGTAGGGTTGATAAAGAGCGGGATCGAGGGTGGGGGAGGGGAAGAGCCTGGGAGGAAAGCCTGATATCCCATCCATACCGGCGACTTCGAGAAAGAGGGGGAAGTGGCGCCGCACCTCCTGCAGACGGCTCCCCGGCAGAAGGGCCAGACGATCGCCGGATGGAGGCACATCGGAAAGAGGTGGAATGTCTTCCACGAGGGGATGGCCCAGATAGTCCGCTTCCACACCACGCTCCCGAAAGAAATCGACTTCAAAGGGGAAAATGACAATCCTTCGTGCAGCATAACGCCCCAGTTCCTGTACCCGATGCTCTTTCCAGGCCCACACCTGGGGGCAGATGTAGTAGATCACCGGGATCCCCATCGCATGGAGTTTTCGCATCAGGGGAAAGTTGAACCCCGGATAGTCCAGAAGGAGGGCCGCTTTTACAGGATTTTCCCTGCAGTGGCGCAGGATGGAGCGGTAGGTCTTTCGAATTCGGCGGTAGTGGCGAAGAACCTCCAAGAGACCCATCACCGCCATGTCCGATGCGTGGGCAACGGGTGTAAGGCCCTGCCGGATACAGGCATCACCTCCGATTCCCCAGAAGGAAAGAGCGGGATTCCGCCGTGAAAGCTCTTCCAGAACTTTTCCGGCGTATCGATCCGCGGATGCCTCCGCCGCAACTACCAGGATTTCGGCCACAACCGTAAAAGAACCGCCGCTGTTATGGCTCCGATCCCGTTGGCTACCAAATCACTCACCGTCATGGTTCGCCCGGGAATTATGAGCTGAATCAGCTCCATGATGAGGCCAAAGGTGATCGCTCCGGGGAGGACGATGGTCCAGTGGATCGGGACCTTCAGCCAGATCAGGGCAAGGAAAAAGTAAAGAATGGTATGGGCAACGAGATCTCCATGGGAAAACCCGGCCGGCAGGCGGGGAGAGGGCCACAGAGAGAGGCCCAGAACCGCCAGGGAATAGACCGTGGCTAAAAACGGCCTCCAGGAGGGGATTACCTCGGAGGAAGAAGGTACATCAGCCATGCGACGGCAATACCTCCGAGAACCATGTAAGCTAGAATTTTCAGAAAGAGCTTCACCATCTCCCTGCGTTCTTCTCTCCAGAAAATGGCAAAGAATGCTGAAGTCAGTAGGGAAAAAATCACCATGTAAAGGATGTGGCTATTGGGCACGGCGCTTCCCCTTGAAGATGTCATGGACTTCGATGAGCAAAAGGAGGTTCATCATCCCGGCCGAGAGAAGGAATAGCGTTCCGTAATCCGAAGTCGGAGCTTCCGGAACACCCCGGTATCCGGCAATGAGCCCCAGGATCAGATAGGGCAGTCCCATGCCGAGCTGTCCGAGTGAGGCAAGATAACTGATGATATCGCCGTGAGTGGGGACAAACATCCTTCCTTTCAAAACGATGCCAAGGATGATCAGGGTAAAGATGATTGCAGCATAGGCTCCCGCTCGTCGATAGGCGCGGGTTGCGACGTGGCCGAGTCCCGGAAAGAGCCAGGTCAGGAAGAAAAGGATGGGAAGGTTCACAGGGCGATCCTGTCTTTCAGGTTGGCAAAGGTGACGGAAAGATCTTCCGGGATCATGCGTGTATCCGCGAGCACCCGCATGAAATTGTGGTCCCCGTTCCACCGGGGCACGATATGCATGTGGAGATGGTCCTCAATTCCGGCTCCGGCTACCCGGCCCAGATTCATGCCTACATTGTACCCGTGGGGTCCGTAGACTTCTCCCAGCACCTGTGTGCAGTGAGCGACAAGGTCCATCATGTCGGACTTCTCCTCCGGGGAAAGGCCGGCAAGGTCCGCCGTATGGCGACGGGGGGCCACCATGAGGTGGCCATTAATGTAGGGATACCGATTTAACATGATTATGGAGTAGTTCGTGCACCCCAGACGCAGGACGTCAAAGGGATCTCCTTCATGCCCGGATGCATGACAAAAGATGCATGCCCCCGTTGAACCTTGTTTGATGTAGGCGTACCGCCAGGGGGTGAATAGGATGGGCATGGGGGCGCCATCACTGATTCAGAATGGTCCTGAGCTCCTTGCCGGGTTTGAAGTAGGGTACCTTCTTGGAAGGCACCTTGATGGGTTTGCCTGTCCGCGGATTTCGGGCATTACGAGCTCTGCGTTCCCGAATGCGAAAGGAGCCGAAGCCCCGAATCTCCACCTTTTCACCCTGATTCAGAGCGGAGACGATGGAGTCGATCACCGATTTGACGATGACCTCTGCATCTTTCTTGCTGATCCCGGCTTCCTTGGCCACGATCTCGACAAGCTCAGCTTTGGTCATAACTCATCTCCTTCAAGTTCTTTCATGCTCAATCCGAGTCTCCGGGTTTCCTTCTCGACTCGGATAATTTTAACCTTGACCGTATCCCCGGCCACGAACATCCTTTCCAATCGCTGATTGGGTGCCCGTTTAATTTCAGTAATGTGGACGAGGCCTTCCACGCCCTTGGCCACTTCAACGAAGACGCCGAATTCCGTGATGCGGGTGACAACACCCTCACAGAGGTCGGCGATATCGTGGGAGGATACGAAGTGATCCCACTCGTCAGGAACCGCGTCCTTGATGCTCAGGGATACGCGCTGACGATCGGGTTCGATGTTGGTGATGACAGCTTCCACTTCCTGGCCCTTTTCAAGGACTTCGCTCGGATGCTGAAGGGTGCGGTTGCGGGCGATGTCTGAGATGTGAACCAGTCCGTCAATGCCTTCCTCGATTTCAATGAAAGCGCCGAAATCGGTGAGGTTCCGGACCTTACCCGTGATCTTGGATCCGACCTTATATTTTGTCGCCAGGTCAAACCAGGGATTGGGTTCCGTCTGCCGCAGGCTTAAGGAAATTTTCCGTTCGGGAAGGTTGACGTCCGTGATGGCGACTTCCACCTCGTCTCCTACAGAGAGAACATTCTCAGGGCGATGGACCTTTTTGGTCCAGGACATTTCGGATACGTGAAGGAGGCCTTCGACACCCGGTTCGAGTTCGATAAAGGCACCGTAATCCACCAGGGAGACAACCTTTCCATTGACCTTCTTTCCCAGAGGATACTTTTCTTCGACGATGTTCCATGGATCTTCCTGGGTCTGCTTCATTCCCAGGCTTATCTTTTCATTGTCCATGTCGATGTTCAGAACCATGACCTTCAGGTCATCGCCGGGCTTCAGAACGTCGGAGGGATGGTTGACCCGTCCCCATGAGATGTCGGTGACGTGGAGCAGACCATCGATCCCGCCTATATCCACAAACGCACCGTAGTCCGTGATATTTTTAACTTTGCCGTCCAGGACCTGTCCGATCTTGATGCCGGCCAGGATTTCACGGCGCTGTCCTTCCATTTCTTTTTCCAGAATCACTCTGCGTGACACGACAACGCTCTTCTTGCGGCGGTTGAACTGAAGAATTTTGACATCCACCTTCTGGCCGACGATGTTGGTACGAGCTCTGCGCCGAACATCCGCCTGGCTGGAAGGAAGGAATCCGCGGATCCCGCGGAGGTCGACTTCGTAGCCGCCCTTGATTTTCTTCAGGACTTTAATGGAAACAGTTTCCTGATCTTCGAGGGCTTTTTCGATTTCAAGGATGGAAGACATTTCCAGGGCCCGGCGCCGGGAGAGTACGGCGTGGCCGGTTGAAAAATTTGCACGTTCGATGAAGACTTCAACTTCGTCACCGACCTTGTAGGGCAAATTGCCTTCGTCGTCTTTGAGCTCACCGATGGGAACTACGCCTTCACTCTTCAGGCCCACGTCTACGAGAACGTCGGTGTCGGTGATCTGGACGATTTTGCCAGAAACCACACTCCCGACTCTCGGAGTATCTAATTTCTCCTGGTAGATCTCGAGAATCTCTTCATTGAAGGTGGTTCCTTCGGGTTCGTCCTTGGGACACATGGTTAGGCCTCCTGTTACCTATACGGGTTCTTTCAAATGTAGGACGCTCATTATACTCGCCACGCCCGGGGCTGTCAACACCAAGATTTTCACTTTTTTTGCGGGATTGGGTCCGACGGGGAGCATCGAGGGCCCGGGGCTGTGATATGATGACGAACATGCATCTTGCGTATATTAACGGTGAACTTGGCCCCCGTGACGAAGCCAGGGTTTCGATTCTCGACCGTGGATTCCTCTTTGGCGACGGAGTCTATGACATGATCAAGGTCCTGGAGGGCATTCCCCTTTTCCTGAAACCACACCTGGATCGGCTCAGACAGTCCTGTGCCAAGGCGGAAATCCCCATTCCGGAAGATCTGGACCGTGCGATCGCCGCAGTGATTGGGGGCAATACCGGAATGACCGGAAGCCTCTACGTTCAGATCACACGGGGAGCCCATGTGCGAAACCACCTTCCCCCCGACGGACTCAAGCCCACCCTGGTTGTCTTTACACAGGATTACGCATTCGCGGACGAGGAAAAGGTGAAGCGGGGTTATCGGGCGGTTACGGTTCCCGATCTTCGATGGAAACGATGCGATATCAAGACGATCAGCCTGATGGGGGGGATCCTAGCCAAGCTCGACGCCCACCATCTTGGAGCCGATGAGGTTCTTTTCCTTGGAGACGATGATGAGATTCACGAGGGGGGGAGCACCAATTTCTTTGTGGTAGCCGAGGGGAAAATACGGACTCACCCCCTTAACAACCGGGCCCTTCCGGGAATCACGCGTCAGGTGGTCCTGGAAGAGGTTCGAGCGGCAGGCCATGTGCTTGTGGAGGAATCCCCACGTCTTTACAACCTGGCCGACTGGGATGAAGCCTTTCTCACAGGAACGCTCACCGGCGTTATGCCCCTTCGCATGGTGAACGGAAAACCGATCGGAAAGGGTTCGTATCCGGTTGCTCTTGATCTCTACTGGCGCCTTCGCCGCAGGGAGGCAGAAGAACTGGCCCACCAGCGCGAAGCGCGGGCCTGACCCTGCAAATGGATGGCACCCCGGGTACGATTCCGCAGCGATAAACAGGAGGGTGAAATTCCTGAGGGCAGTACCCTTCTCGATGCCGCCCTCCAGCTGGGCGTGATCCTTTCCCATGTTTGCGGAGGGATCGGCTCCTGTGGGACCTGCCGGGTCCGGATTTTAAACGGTCAGGAGAATCTTTCAGAAAAGGTGGAGGAAGAGGAAGCCCGGGACCTCGCACCCGATGTCCGCCTGGCATGTCAGAGCCATCTACACGGTGACGTGGAGGCGGATGTTGTCACAGTCCAGCCCGCGGCGGGAATCATTTCGGAATGGTAACCTCCGGGACAGGGAGGATTTGTCGTTTTCGGCCGAATGTTCGATAAGGCTACAGCCCGGTCAGCGGATGACCTGCAATCTCACGGCAACGTGGGATCCACATTTCCTGAAAACACACATTTTCGACCCTTGCGAAGAAACGGCTTTACACTGGTGGAATCTCTTGCGGCTATGGCGATCACCGGTTTTGTCCTTCTTATGGTTGTGGGAAATGCCATCCTCCTGAAACGCAACCAGTCCCGTATTCTGGAGCATCAGCAGGCCCTTCTGGCGATCTCGACGGAGGCGGATATGATCCGGGCTCACCATCGGTCCGACCTGGTGGCCGGAACCCAGATCCCCTTTTTCACCATGGCGGATCTACCCGCCAGCCTTACCTATCCAAACGGGATTGTCAGGGTAGTGGAGGACAGCCAATCGGGTTGCCTGGGCGTGCATCTCCGCCTGTCGTGGGGAAGTCAGGAACGGGCCAGGGAGGAGGTTTTCTTTGTCCTCTGCCCCTGATTTCCGCCGCAGAGCCTTCTCCGTGCTCGAAATGATCGTTTCGCTCCTGATTCTCAGCCTCTTTCTGTTCATCTTTATCCAGCTGGACTATCTCGTGAAGGAGCAGAACCAGCTTCTCTCCACGGAGGAGAATGGCCTTTCACGGGGGTTTCAGGTTCTGAATGCAGTCATAGAAGATATCCACCGGGCCGATGTCCTTATCCTTCAGGGAGCGAATGGTATTCAGCTTCATCAGGGAAGTACCCGCATCATCTGGATGTCAGTTCACGGAACGGTTGTTCGACGCGTGGATGGCCGGAAGATGCTGGAGGTTTCCTCTCAGAGACTTTCCTTTGTCCTTCATGGAGACCGCACGGTAACGGTGAAGATCGATAATCCTCCTCTGTCAGTCCGGGCGGTTGTAGGAGGTTTCTGACGTGACGAAAAATCCGAATCGAACCGGGTGCGGAACCTTCCGGAATCACGGACTGGCCCTCGTCACGATTCTCTTCTACGCCATCCTTCTTACCGGACTGGCGCTCCTCCTCATGACCCTGATTTCCAGAAAACAGGAGGAGATCTTTCGGATTCGATCGTTTATTCAGGCGGAGAACCTGGCACAGTCGGGTCTGGAAATCTCCCTGCGGCGCTGGGCTGACCTGGGATCACCTCCGGGGAACTTCCTTGTACATTGGGGAAAGGGGAGAGAATGCGAAGTACAGATCGAGCAGACGCCTTCCCGTGTGAGGATCGTGGCCAGGGGTTCAATTCGACGCGGACGGTTCCGGGTTTACCGGACCCTGGAACGTGACTTTCCCGCGCACCCATAAGTCCTCCGGCCAAACCCAAGACGTTGAGCCGTGGGGCTTGCATATCCCACGATCTTGTGGTATTCTCGTTTTCCTGCGTGAAAGATCACGCGGTCCCCTGCGGCAGAAAACGCCGTATTTAAGGGGAAACCCCCCTTGACACAAGGGAATATTTTTGCTAACGTATTGGGCCTTGGTGGCCAAGGTTTCACCTGATCTCTTGGTCCAACATCAAAAAACGTGACGAGGTTTTGTATGGCAACCATCAATCAGTTGGTGCGCTATGGGCGCCGAAAACTTAAAACGAAGAGCGGCGCTCCGGCGCTTCAGAGATGCCCGCAGAGACGCGGGGTCTGTACGCGCGTCTTTACGACCACGCCCAAGAAGCCCAATTCGGCGCTTCGGAAAGTTGCGCGTGTGCGTCTCTCCAACAGTGTCGAGGTGACCTCGTACATACCCGGTGAAGGCCATCAGCTCCAGGAGCACTCCGTGGTTCTGGTTCGCGGGGGACGTGTGAAGGACCTCCCGGGCGTGCGGTATCACATCATCCGTGGACACCTTGATGCCACCGGTGTAAACGATCGAAAACAGGGCCGTTCCAAGTACGGAACGAAGCGGCCCAAGGCCTGAGGAGGTACGTCATGCCACGGAGGAGAGAGGTACCCGTTCGCGAGATCCTTCCGGATCCCGTATACGGAAGCACCCTTGTTTCCAAGTTCGTCAACAGCATTATGAAAGACGGAAAAAAATCCACGGCTGAGGGAATTTTCTACCATGCCATGGACAATATCAAAGATAAGTCCGGGGAAGATCCCCTGAAGGTCTTCAAGCAGGCGATTGAAAATGTAAAACCTGTGCTGGAAGTCCGGTCCCGCCGCGTGGGCGGTGCCACCTATCAGGTCCCCGTCGAAGTAAATCCCAAACGCCGGCTCTCCCTGGCCCTTCGCTGGATTCTTACTGCAACTCGATCCCGTTCCGGAAAGGGAATGGCCGACAAGCTTGCCCAGGAGCTGCTGGACGCGTACCACAACCGCGGAACCGCCATCAAGAAGAAAGAAGATACGCACAAAATGGCGGAGGCGAATAAGGCTTTTGCGCACTATCGCTGGTAATTCCTATGCCCCGTCTCGTCCCTCTTCCCCGCATTCGCAATATAGGTATCATGGCGCACATCGATGCCGGGAAGACGACTACCACCGAGAGGATCCTTTACTACACGGGTATTTCTCACAAAATCGGAGAGGTCCACGAGGGTACGGCGGTTATGGACTGGATGGCGCAGGAAAAGGAACGCGGCATCACGATTACGGCTGCCGCGACAACCTGTTTCTGGCAGGATTATCGCGTCAACATCATTGATACGCCCGGCCACGTGGATTTTACGGCCGAGGTGGAACGAAGTCTTCGCGTATTGGACGGCGTTGTCGCCGTCTTTTGTGCTGTTGGGGGCGTGGAACCCCAGTCCGAAACCGTATGGCACCAGGCTGAACGGTATCGGGTCCCCCGCATTGCCTTCGTAAACAAGATGGATCGTGTGGGGTCGGATTTCTTCGGCGTCGTCGCGGAAATGAAGGAAAAGCTTGGAGCCGAAGCGATTCCTGTTCAGATCCCCTGGGGAAGTGAATCCGAATTTGCCGGCGTAATTGACCTCCTGAACATGAAGGGCATTCTTTACAAATCCGAATCCCTCGGCGCGCAGTACGAGGAGGTAGATATTCCCGAATCCCTCATTCCGGAGGCGCAGATCTGGCGGGACAAGCTGGTTGATGCTGTTGTGGAATCTGACGACCACCTCCTGGAAACCTATCTCAAGGGCGGGGAAATCACGGTTGACGATCTGAAGGCCGCTCTCCGCCGGGCCACACTGTCCAATGACATGGTGCCCGTACTCTGCGGCTCGGCCTTCAAGAACAAAGGGGTTCAGCCTCTTTTGAACGCCGTCATTGATTATCTGCCCGCCCCCGTCGACGTACCGGCAGTAGAAGGGACCAACCCCCGGACAACCCGGAAGGAAGAACGGGATGCGGACGATGATAAACCGCTTACCGCTCTTGTATTTAAAATCGCAACCGATCCCTACGTGGGTCAGCTCGCCTATATCCGTGTGTACTCCGGCCATCTGAAGACCGGAGACATGGTGCTGAATGTTTCCCGCGACAAGAAGGAGCGGATTGGCCGTCTCCTGAAGATGCATGCGAACAAGCGGGAGGAGATCCAGGAAGTCTGGGCCGGAGATATCTGTGCGGTCGTGGGTCTGAAGAATGTCTTCACCGGTGAAACCGTAACCGATCCCAAGCACCCCATTGTGCTGGAATCCATGGTTTTTCCGGAACCGGTCATTTCCACAGCGATCGAACCCCGGACCAAGGGAGATCAGGACCTTCTCAAGAAATCTCTCCTGGCTCTCCAGGTGGAAGATCCCACCTTTAAAGTTCGAACAGATGAAGAAACCGGCCAGACCCTCATCAGTGGAATGGGGGAGCTTCATCTCGAGATTATCGTCGATCGCCTCACCCGTGAGTTTGGCGTGAAATCTCATGTAGGAAAACCGATGGTTTCCTACAGGGAGACAGTTACGGCCACAGGGGATGCCGAAGGAAAATACATTCGTCAGTCCGGCGGCCGCGGTCAATACGGTCATGTCAAGATACGGTTGATGCCCCATCCGGAAGACAAGGAATTTGAATTCATCAATGCCACATCAGGCGGTGTGATTCCCAAGGAATATATCCGACCCATCGAGATGGGTCTCAAGGAATCGATGGAGGTCGGAATCCTGGCCGGCTATATGGTGAAGGGGGTCAAGGTCGAACTTCTAGATGGTTCGTACCACCCGGTGGATTCCTCGGAAATCGCCTTTAAAATCGCCGCGTCCATGGCCTTCAAATCCGCAATGCGCCAGGCCGGTCCGATTCTTTTGGAACCGGTTATGGAATTGGAAGTCGTCGTCCCCGAGCTGAATGTTGGGGACGTTGTTCATGATATTAATGCACGTCGCGGCAAGGTTCTGGACGTTTCCAACCGCGGCAAAGTCCAGGTTGTTGCGTGCCGTGTTCCAATGGCGGAAATGTTCGGTTATGCAACGGATTTACGCTCCTTGACACAGGGTCGGGGAACGTATACAATGCAGTTTTTCTCTTTCGAACCTGTCCCCGAAGGGGTTGGGGTAAAGCTTATCGCCCAGATGGGGCGATAAAGGAGGTTTCGTATGGCCAAGCAGAAGTTTGAGAGGACGAAGCCGCACGTAAACGTGGGAACGATCG
>DAOSWS010000046.1 GCA_035593605.1 Thermoanaerobaculia bacterium
CATATCGTCACTCACCGTCACAAAAACCGTGACGGAGAGTATCAATTCGGCACGCAAGTTACGTTCCGTAACTTACAGCCTCGGACATATCGTCACTCACCGTCACAAAAACCGTGATGGAGAGTATCAATTCGGCACGCAAGTTACGTTCCGTAACTTACAGCCTCATTGATTAGTTGCCTCCAGGACGATGAGGGTGATGTCGTCTTCCTGGGGGGCGGTACCCCGCCACTCTGCTCCCCGGTCAAAGAGATGCTGAATGATAGCCCCGGGGGATTGGGCCGCCACTTCCTGAAAGTAGGTCTGGCATCGGTGCAGGTCCAGCATCTCTTCCTCTGTGTTTTCCATCTCCGCCAGGCCGTCGGTCATGAGCAGGAGCTTGTCGCCGGGTTCCAGCTGGATCTCCCGGTGGTCGCGTTTATGGTCGAGTTCCCTGTCCACCCCGAGGAACATGCCCTTCAGTTCAATCATGTGGACCGTTCCTGCCGCTGCGCGATAGTGAAACACGGGGGGCATGGCGGCGGATGAGATCGACACTTTGTGGTCTTTCATCTTTACCAGGGTCAGGGCCATCCACATGCTCTGGAGGTTCATGTTGTTGATAATCGTGTTGCAGCGAGCAAAGAAGACGGCTATGTCGGGCTCGTTGTAGAGCGTGCTGAAGAGGCCCTTCATGATGGCGACCATGATTCCCGCCTGCATTCCATGGCCCGTGGCATCCCCGAGGGCGATCGTGAGCGTGCCGTCTTTCCCCACGTGGAAATCGTAGTAGTCGCCTCCCACTTCCGTGGCCGGTTTCATGGAGACCGCGATGGAGTAGCGGGGGTCCCGGGGAACTGTGTCCGGAAGCATGGAGCGCTGTAGCTGTCGGGCCCCCTCCAGTTCGAGGGTCTTGCGCTCATTTTCCACGCGGAGAACCTTGGCCTCGGCCTCCTTGGTCCTGGCCTTCAGCTCGGACACGTGGAGCCGTGTCTTTTCGCGCTCCCTCATCTTCACGAACCGGATCACTGCGTAGGCCAGGAGCGCACCCGTCAGCAGGTACAGCAGGTAGGCCCATGTCGTCTGCCACCAGGGCGGTAGGATCGTGATCTTGAGAGTATCGCCGTCCATGTTCCACACGCCGTCGTTGTTGGATCCCCGGACCCGGAAGTAGTAGGTACCCGGGTCCAGGTTGGTGTAGTGGGCGTAGCGGTAAGACGCATCGGCCTGGATCCAGTCATCGTTGAATCCTTCCAGCATGTAGGCGTAGCGGTTTTTTTCCGGCGTCGTGTAGTTGAGCGCGACAAATCCGATGGAAAAGATATTGTCCCGGTGCGTGAGCGTAATCTCTTCCAGCTCTGTGACCGGTCGGGGCAGATAGTCGTGCGGCTCCCCGTTCGTGGTGGATCGTGCCAGCTGAAAGCTTGTGATGTAGACCGGCGGCACGAAGGGATTATCCTGGATGGTGGTCGGATCGAAATAGTCGATGCCGTTGATGCCGCCGAAGAACATGTAGCCGCTTCTGGACAGCATGTAGGCTCCGCCGTTGTACTCCTTGCTCAGGAGGCCGTCGGCCATGCCGAAATTCTTGAAGGTCTCCTTTTCGGGGTCAAACCGGGAAAGCCCGTTGTTGGTGCTGATCCAGAGGTAGCCCTTGCTGTCTTCCAGGACGCCGTAGACGACTTCATTCGCCAGGCCGTCCTCTTCAAGGTAGTAGGTGAAGGTCTCATCTTCGGGATTGAATTTGTTGATGCCTCCGCCGCCTGTTCCCACCCAGAGGGTGCCCCGGGAATCCTGAAAGATGGTGAGGACCACATTGTGGCTCAGGCTTTTAGGGTTGTTCGGGTCATGGGTATAGTGGGTAAAGCGGCCGCTCTCCCGGTTGTATCGGTCCAGCCCGGCGGAAAAGGTCCCGAACCATAGAACGCCGTTCCTGTCCTCGTAGATCTTGTAGATGAAGTTGTCGTTGATGGTGTCCGCATCCGCCGGGTCATGCATGAAGTGCGTAAACACAGGCGGATCGACCGACTTCAGCTGGTTCACCCCTCCGGTTCGCGTGGCAATCCATAGCGTCCCCTGGCTGTCCTCGAAGATGTCGTAGATCCGGTCACTCGAGATACTGGATGGGTCAACGGGGTTGTGGCTGAGATGGGTGAAGGTGCCCCGCTTTCGGTCGAAGCGTTCCAGGCCGCCGGTGTCGGTTCCAATCCAGAGGTTTCCCCGGGAATCCTCAAAGATCTTTCGGATGTAGTCATCGCTCAGGCTTGCGGGGACCTCCGGGTTGTGAACGAAGTGATCGAAACGCTTTTGCCTTGTGTCGTATCGGTTCAGACCGCCCTCCCGTGTCCCCACCCAGAAGGTGTCTTCCCGGTCCTGCAGCATCGCCCAGACGGAGTTGTTGCTCAGGCTGCGCTCATTGTTGGGGTCATTCGCGAAGTGATAAAACTTAATGTATCGCGGGTCAAGCTTGTTGATCCCCCCCATTTCGGTCCCGATCCAGAGTGTACCTTCCCGATCCATGAGGAGGGAAAAGACATAGTTGTTGTTCAGGCTGTCAGGATTGGATGGATCCCTTTTGTATGCCGTGAATATGCCCGTTGCGGGGTCCAGCCGGTTCAGCCCGCCGCCCTCCGTGCCGATCCAGAGATTTCCCTCCGGATCGTCGATGATGCACAGCACCCGGTTGTGGCTCAGGCTGGTCGGATCCCCGGGCCGGTTTTGGTAGCAGGTAAAGTTCGGGTTTGCGAGATCTTCACGATCGGCCTTCAGCATGCAGATGCCGCCGTCACGGGTCCCGATCCAGAGGTTCATTGCTTTGTCTTCGTGAATGGTCCAGATTTCGTTCGAGCTGAGGCTGGTCGGGTTGGTCGGGTCATGCAGAAGGTTGATGAATTCGGGGGCAGGGGAGTCCATCTGGTCCGGCGCGAGGATGCTGAGCCCGCCCGTGCGGGTCCCGATCCAGAGAAACCCGGCATGGTCCAGGCACAGGCTCAGCACGTTGTCCTGCACCAGCGACCCGGGGCGATCCGGGTCGTGGCGGTACCGGGTGAAAGTCTCGGTCTCGGGATCGAAGCGGTTCAGCCCGCCGCCATCGGTTCCCAGCCACAGCGCTCCGGTCGGATCTTCCAGGATCGTCCACACGTAGTCGTTGCTGAGCGTGGCGGGATTGTCCGGATCGGCATGGTAGCGCGTAAACTTGCCGGTGCTTCGATCCAGGCGGTTCAATCCTCCGCCGTTGGTGCCGATCCAGATATTGCCGCTGGAGTCCTCGTGCAGGCAGCGGATGAAGTTACTGCTGATCGTGGACAGATCCCCCGGGTCGGGCCGGTATACGACGAAGCTGTATCCATCGTACATGTTGAGGCCGTCTTCCGTTCCGAACCACATGAATCCCCTGGAGTCCTTGAGGAGGGCTCGCGCGGTGGTCTGCGACAGCCCTTCATCCAGGGAAATGTGCTCGAACTTTACCTCCGTGGCGTATACGCATTCTCCCCCGTGAACGGTCAGGGGAAACGCCAGCATGCTTAGAGCACAGAGAAGATACAGCCTGGATACCCGAACCTTCAAGTAGATCGCCATCTGATACCTATAACTACGCAAATGGCGAAAAGTTGTTTCCTGACTCCTTGACTTCCCGGGGGAACTTATCTGGGTGGGACTTGGTCAAGGGATTTTGTAGTGTTTTGTCATCGCGAGAATGGCCCACGTAGTCGCATCTTACGATGCGATCTCTATGAAAACGGTGTTTCCTTTTTATCTCATATTTAATAACTTACAAAATAAAAAATAGGGACTGTCCCTATTTTATGACATGATATTGCATTGGATACTACCGTCACGATCAAGACTTTGGGCACCCTCAGGATCTTCGATCCTTCGAGTATCCATTCGGTTAGCCGAGAGATTCTGTAGATTAATGTAGTAGATACCCTCAAAATCTAACGATTTTTCGAGTACCCATTCGACTAACCAAGATGCTTCGCAAACATCTCGGGTCTCATAGGCATCTCGGACCTCATAGATATCAATTCGGCACCTGGCTTACCTTCTGTAAGTCAGAGCCTCGGACATATCGTCACTCACCGTCACAAAAACCGTGACGGAGAGTATCAATTCGGCACCTGACTTACCTTCTGTAAGTCAGAGCCTCATTGAGACTGCTTCGTCGTTGTACGCCTCGCAGTGACAGGGCGAAACAATCTCCCGTAGAGAAAAAAAACGGTCGAAGTATTACATGGAGCACAATAGGGGTTGACCTTTGACGAATGGGGTTTCGAGGAATAGAATTGAATAAGATATTCGGAAAGGATGGTACATATGAATATTCCCTGCTATCTTCTGAAAATCTCAATGATGGGAATTTCTCCTGAAATCTGGAGAAGGTTTGTTGTTCCGGCCAATATTGCCCTGGACCGTCTCCACGATGTCATTCAGATTGTCATGGGGTGGACGGATACTCATCTCTATGTGTTTATGCATGGAGATGAAAAATATACGGAAGATCCGGAGGATCCCATGGATGATAATGATGCAGCCGAGTATTCATTGAAGGAGGTGCTTAAAAAGAAAGGGGATTCCTTTGTGTACATGTACGATTTTGGAGATGGGTGGGAGCATCTCATTACGGTCGAATCCTCCGATTATGAACCGGAAAAGTTTATACGACCCTTCGTCTGCCTTGATGGTGCAAGGTCCTGTCCGCCGGAGGATGTGGGGGGGCCTTATCGTTATGATGAATTTTTATCGGCCTACAGGGATCCTTCTCATCCGGATCATGCGTGGTACAGGGAGTACCTGGGGGATGATTTTGATAGCGAATTATTCAACGTGGATGAAGTGAACAGGGAACTGGCGAAGTATCTTCGTTGGTTAAGGAGTAGTGTCTGAGAGAGATAGGGATATTTATTCGTCCAATGTGCAGTGTAAATGCATAATAGACGATAGGCTGGCAGGGGTAGGGTGTTTGCTGGCATTTGACCGGCATAATAACTGAATTTCCAATATCCAATACGGCGCACCTGTCGTATGTTGCTAAAGGGGGGGACGTGCTTGATGAATGGCGGATTCGTTGTCAGTTTATCCTACAAAAAGATGAAAAAGGGGGTTTTGTAGGGTAACGGCGGAATGATTGGGTTGTTACTTTCCTGCTATTAAATTGGTCAGCATCACCGTGATGACTTCTTTTTCCTTTGGCCTGCTTTCTGCGATCATCAGGGTCATGGCTACTAATGCATTGTCAGCAATACGTCGGTTACCTGTTTTATCATGGATCAGGTTATTCTTTTCTGCAAATCGAAGGAAGACTGCGGCTGCAATTCTCTTGTTCCCGTCGACAAAGCTGTGGTTTTTCACCAGGAAGTAAAGGAGGTTTGCGGCTTTTTCTTCTATGGAAGGATATAAGTCTTTGCCTCCGTAACTTTGCATTATTGCGCTCAGTGAGCTTTTAAGGCTGGCATCTTTCTCCTTACCAAAGAGTGAAGATGCATGATATTTACTCTTCATTTGGTCAATGAGCTGAATGACTTCCTCGTATGTGATTGATTTTGCTTTGCGACGGGAGACTTTTCGGACAGAAACTCGCTGATGATCATAATCATCGAGTAATTCAAGTGCATAGGAATACTCAGATACAGTCTGGAGAAGTGCCGATATTTCATCAGTAGAAAGTGCTTTTCTTTTTGAAATATCCGCGGCAAGCCTTAAGGTCTGATTCAGTTGCTTTAATCGCCTCTTGTTTTCACTATACCCCTCGACAATGTGCTGTTTCAGGACGTTAGTTGCCCAGATCCGGAACTCGGTTCCACGTTGGGATTTCACTCGATATCCCGTTGAAATAACAACGTCCAGGCTATAAAAAGTTACGGGCTTATCTGACCCTGCAATATGCATTTTTTGCATATTGCTTTCCTGTATTAATTCCTTTTCTTTAAACACGTTACGGACATGTCTGGAAATAACAGACTGATCTCTCCCCAATAACTCACACATCTGCGCTTGAGTCAGCCATACTGTTTCCTTATCCAATTGGACATCCATGTTTACGGATCCATCATCACTTTTATAGAAGGCAATTTCTGTTTTTTTCTGTTTCATTTTCTGTCTTTCTTTATGTTCTATGGGGTGCATTCTCCGGTGTCCTGGGGGCCGGGGAGGCAGGCGTTGTCGGAGACGGGGCGTTCGTCGTCCGCCGTGTTTTTGCCGTAGGAGCCTTCCTGGAATCCATTACCGGAGACGACAAGGAAGTACTGGCCGGCAAAGAGGTTCAGGTCGGCATCGCTCAGGGGCAGGGAGAAGGTAGTCCCTGCCTGTCCGCATACCAGTGGTGTGTCATGGCCGTATCCTCCGGCCAGGGAGGTGATATCCCCGGTGTAGAGGGAGTACCCGGAGGAGTCGCAACCCCCTCCTGGTCCGTTCCAGGAGAAGTCCAGGTCGGTGCCGTTCTTTGCCAGGGTGAAGGAGCCATCGTTTGCCGATTCACCCGGAGGGCCGTAGGCGTCGCAGAGGTAGCAATGGGGAGCGATCCGGATGTTGACGTTATCAATGAGGGCGTACCAGTCCCAGGCTGTCGCCACGTAGTGAAACCGGATCTTCGTGTCGGCTGACCCCGCGAAGGCGGAGATGTCCAGGCTTACCTCTTCCCCCGGGCCGAAGGGGGAGTGGCTTTCGTTCCAGGAGAGGATGTTGGTCCAATCTGTGCCGCCGTTTGTAGAGATGTCAACGTGGAAGTAGTCGATGGCCCGGGCTTCAAGGTCACGGTAGGCTGCAGTAAAGTTGAGTGTGGCACTGGCGCCACCTGGAATGTATATTGCCGGAGTGATCAGCTCCGTGTCCATTCCATCTCCACACCAGTCGCTGTCCGCGTCGGCAGCATGGTTGACCAGGGCGATGTCCCGGCCGATAAAGGTACTTTTGCTGGCTCCTGCAAGGACAGGTTTTGCGGGATTTGTGATGTCGAAGATGAGCAGCCCCAGGCTTGTGTCGGCTACATAGACCAGCTGATTGAAAACCTTGACCCGCCTTGCCTGCTCCGCCGTTGTAGTGAACCCCACTTCCACCGGCGCAGAGGGGGTTGAGATGTCGATGACCCGAAGACCGCCATCGTGGGCTGCCACATAGGCATAGTTACCGGATATGGCGACATCCCAGATCGTTCCGGGGAGGTCGATGTGGCCCACTTCGACAGGGATGTTAATGGTGCTGATATCAATGATCCGGAGACTGGTGAAGTCGGCTACATAAACATAGTCGCCCTCCACCGCGAGATCCCAGGCGGCTACCGGGGTAGCCAGGGAACTAACGAAGGTCGGAGCGGCCGGAGTGGATATGTTGAGGATCTGGAGGGTCACGCCGTCGGCCACGAAGGCGTAGTTCCCCTGAATGGCTACGCCTGTGCTGTTTCCGGGCGTATCATAAAATCCGGCGCCGGTGGGGCTGGCCGGTATGGAAATGTTAATGACGCGCAGACCGCTGTACTGTGCGGGGATGTAAGCGTAGTTTCCTTTGATAGCCACGTCGAATCCGCTGGTAGGGAGTATAAACAAGCCGATCTGGGCTGGGTCTCTGGACGAGATATCGTACACACGGAAATAATTAAGGCCCACGGTATAGGCGTAGTTGCCGGAGACGGCGATCCCATAAAGAACATTGGAGCTTTCCGTGTAGAGATTGATCGGATCTGAGGGTATGGAGACATCCAGGAGCCGCAGTCCGTCACTGGATTCCGCGACGTAGGCGTATCCGGGATGGCTACCCGAGTAAGTGGGCCGGCCGGTTGTCCTCGTGCTTTCCCACTGGCATGTGCCCGTATGGTCGACGATCTGCCAGCCTTCCGGGGGCCACGCATCAAAGGGCTCACGGAAGATGTATCCGCTGTCCCGTCCTATCGGAAATTGAAAAGGAATGTCCCAGGTACCTTCATCAGCTGTGAGGGACAGGGTGAAATCGATGGTTGAAGTGCAGGGGGTCAGTTCAGATATGTCGAACGTGAACGGGGTGATATTCAAGCTTTCCATTCCGGCCAGGAGATCGTAAAAGGCGGAATTATCTATCGTGATCATGATATTGGAGTTTGTCGTGGCCAACGTTCCGGTGAGATTGGTCACGTCAAATGCCCCGGGATTGGATAGGAGTACCTGGAGAGTGATGGATTCTCCCGGGTCGGCAATATCGTTGCCGTTTCCTGTGCCTGCGACCGTACAGGTGTCCTGCCAGAGGGAATATGAATACTCTACCACCGGAACACCTGTGGTGAAGGATCGTTTGGCGCTCTGGCGCGTGCCGCAGTTGTTCGAGGCCACGACGTACCAGGTATAGGTGGTCGAGGAATCCAGGCCAGAGAGCTCCAGGTATGTGTTCGTGATGTTGTCCTGGTAGAGGGGTATGGGGGAGCTGGTTCCCAGGTAGACGGAATATGAGGTCATCCAGGCGGAGGGTTCCCAGTCCAGGACGACATCGTTGGGCTGGTCTGTTGCTCCGTCATCGGGAGACACAAGATCAAACGAGCCGGGAAGGGGTGTGGTTGAAAAGGATTGAATCGCCGGAGCCTGGCTCCCGCATCCGTTCTCAGCCATGACGTTCCAGTAGTATGTGGTTCCCGGCACAAGGGTCACGGGATAGTCCGACCAGGGATAGTCGGATTCGATAATTCCGGGCGGGGTAACGGTATCAAGGTAGATGTTGTAGCCAAGAGCCTGGGTACTGTCGGTCCAGTCCAGGGTGAGGCTGCAGGCCTGGTTGAAAGAGATGTCCGGTGGGGTGGTCAGGCTGAAGCTGCCCGGAGGATTGGAACAGCAGTCCGTAAGGGAATAGATCACTAAACCATCCTGCTCGTTGGCCGCGTAAGCGTAGAAACCGTCGATAAAGATGCCTTCGGTGTCTCCGTTGGAGGTATTACTGCCTGCCGATACGGGTGCCGCGGGATTGGACATATCTACGATGTGCAGTCCGCCGGCCGTGGGGTGAAGAGAGCCCAGGAATGCATAATTGCCCGACACGGTCAGATGGTTAATCGCTCCGCCCGGATCAAAGAACCCGACTTCGAAGGGGCTGGCCGGATTGGAAACGTCCACGATGCGCAGGGCGTCATAGAAGGCAGCGACGTAGGCAGTATTTCCATGCGCCACCACATCCATGGCAAGGTCGGGGGTGGGAAAGTACCCCAGGTATACCGGTGATATGGGTGTGGAGATGTCGTAGATCAGCATGCCTGCAGATTGAGCCGCAATGTAGAGACGGGTCTCCCAGATGGATACCCCCCGGACATCGTCCGCAGTCGATATGGAATTGATTTCTACAGGGCTGGCAGGATTCGATATATTGATGATTCGAACGCCCTGAGAGCCGTCAGCCACATAGGCGTAGTCTCCTATAAGCGCCACGTCCCAGGCCTGGCCCGGGGTGTCGCGGGTTCCGATGATCACCGGTGCCGTTGGAGTAGAAATGTCAACGATCCTCAGGCCGCTCGTGCTTCCGGCAACATAGGCCAGGTCATCCCGGATCGTCAGACCCAGGCTTCCGAATGTGGGATCGACGACCGCGACTTCCCTGGGATCGGACCGGTCGGTGACATCCATCACGCGCAATCCTGCGTTCGCGTCTGCAACGTAGGCGTAATTTCCCTTCACATGGACACCGTAGGCATTCCAGGCGGGTGAGGTGGAGGAGACCGGGGTGGGGGATGAGGGGGTCGATACATCCAGGACCAAGAGGCCACCCATGTAATCGGCCACGTAGGCGTAACCTCCTGATACCACGGTGTCCATGGCATAGCCCGAGGTATGGTAATTTCCTACCTCGATGGGATTGGCGGGATTGGATATGTTCACAGCTCGAAAATAGCCGTAATCCGCAATATAGGCATAGGAACCCACAACATCCAGGCCATTTGGCGTTCCTGGAGTGTCCATGAGACCTACCTGGGTTGGACTGGAAGGAGTGGAGACATCCACGATACGAAAACCGCTGTTGGAGCACACAACGTAGGCATAATCCCCGATGACTTTCACGTCACCATCCTTGTCAGGAGAAGGAGAGAAGGCAACTTCGGACGGGGCGGACGGAGTCCTGATATCGATAACCCGAAGGCCCGAAGTCCAGTCTGCAACATAGGCGTAATTGCCGGAGATCGAGACCGCAACCGCATTGCCCGGTGTGTCGATGATGCCCACCTGAACGGGGGCGGAAGGCGCCGCTATATTCACGACACGGAGACCGCTGGAGTAAGAGGCCACGTAAGCATGGGTACCCCATACCACGACATCCTGGACTGGATCGGGGAGCGGGAGAACGCCCACTTCTGTCGGGGAGGATGGGTTTGAGATGTTAATGATACGTAATCCTCCGTACCGGTTAGCGATGTAGGCGTAGTCATGGGCCACGTAGATCCGATTCACAATATCCGGCAGGGCGAGATGTCCGACTTCCACTGGATGGGCCGGGTCACTGATGTCCGCAATGACGAGATTCAATCCGCTGCCGTAGTAAAGGTACGTGGAATTCACTGTGGCGGTAAGAACATTTCCGCGCGGGTAACGGCCTAGCAATTCGGGACATTGGGAATAGGTTATGCAGGATAGGAGGAGCAGGCCGACGAAAAGAAAGATAATGCGCGAATTACCCAACAAGTGTGGATCGCCATTCATGCGGATCATTGAATTTCCCCCCTGGGTCATGTGGGTTTATGGTAGCACAAATGGGTCGGAGGGTTTAATGAGTTAAAGAGTATTATGGGTTTAAAAAATAATCCTTTCCTTCACTTAGTGGATTGCCGGGGATTGTTTATGGTAACATAATATGATATAAAAAATATCATAGGAGTATGATATGGTATCGGGTGCCAAAAAGATGATGCATGTGCCGCTTCCCCTGGATGTGTACGATCACCTTCGTAGAATGGCGAAGGAAACCAGAATTCCTGCGACCACGCTGGCGCGAAAGGCAATTCGTGAGTGGTTACAACAGCGGGAAAAGGCCAGAGTTTACCAGGATATCCATCAATATGCTGTGGCAGAGTCCGGGGGTGAGTACGAATTCGATGATGATTTGGCCGAAGCTTCCCTTGAAGATGTAAAGGGCGAGTCGTGAGGAGGGGAGATCTTTACTGGACTGACTTGATCCCCAGGTCCGGATCCAAGCAAAAAGGGCGACGTCCGGTCATTCTTGTTTCTCATAACGCCTTTACGTCGGTTCCAACCTGGCAATCTGTCATTGTCGTTCCCCTGACCACATCGTCGAAGGCCAGGATCGGCCCTACCGCGATAGCTCTTTCCCGGGGGGCAGGTGGTTTGAAACAAGACAGTGTTGCCTTGTGTCATCAGGTTACGACGCTGGATCGTGGCCGCCTTGTAGAGCGGATGGGTCAGATCGAAAAAGATGATTTACGGAGAATCGAGGCCGGGCTTATCGTTGCGTTGGATTTAGAAAATTAAAGAATTTATCCGCCTTCGCTATCCGCCGCCCAATCTTTAAAGCTATGGCGGGACAAGATGGATTTGATGGGTAGACGGATCCACGGCCTGCCCTCTGTAGTATTCCCTGGGGGATGATTTTGATAGTGAAGTATTCAACGTGGATAAAGTGAACGAGGAAATGACGAAGTATCTGCGGTGGTCCAGGGGACGTGGTTGAGAGGAATAAGGATTATTTGCATCGTCCAATATGCATTATCAATGCAAAATAGACGATTGGTGGGCAGGGGGTAGGGTGTTTGCTGGCATCTGACAGGCTGGGTAATTGAATATCTGATATTCAATATGCACGCCTGTCGTTCGTTGGTTAAAGGGGGGAAAGTGCTTGGTGAATGGCGGATTCGCTTTCAGGTTACCCTACAAAATGGTGAAAAAGGGATTATTGTAGGGTAATTATTCCATGAGCTTTCTGAGAGGAATTATTTTGTCCTGTTCGGAAGGAAAGCGTTTCATTGCTACTAAAAGTGATTTATGTATTGCGCTTTTCCATCGTTTCGGTACATCGTTCCATCTCTGGGCAAGCAGGGCTCTCTGTTCTTCATTTCCCAGGACATATCCGCCCACGAGAATTGCCTGCCGAAGGTCTTTTTCTGATTTTCCCTTGTTTCTTCTCCGTGGAGAGATGAGCAGCTTATGAAACAAAAAAGAGATGGGGGAGGGTAGCCTGACTTTAATTCCCTGACTTACACTAATAATTAGTGGATTATCGAGCAGCATATCCATAAATCGCAGAGTCTGGGGAGTAATAGAAAGTGCGTCAATGCGAGCAGGTTTTTGACCACCACGACCTCTTTCAGGTGCTAGAAATTCAATCCGCATACCATGGCCTGTAAAAAATGTCGATCCGTCTGAGTTAAAGTCTTGCCGGAATCCAAGGTTCTTTAGGGGCAATGCCAGGTCTATATTTTTCCCCTTATAAGGATAGGGGATGAGAAAATCAAGGTCCTCAGTCTTCACAGGGTATAGATCGATATTCAGATATCGCTGGTAGAAGAGAAAGCACCAGCTTCCAATCAGTTCGACACCTTCCTCCCATAACCCAATATCTGTCATTGTGCGGAGAATGCTATGGATTGGTTCAGTCAGAGAGGCATGGGCGGCGGGTTTCTCTTGAAGCAATGCCAGAGCTTTTCGAATTTCCTTTAACTCTTTTTCCAGGTTTTTCCGTTCCGCTAATTGTTGTCTGACCTTTTCCGGTACGTACTTGCCCAGATATTCATCGACGACCTTTGCTCCCTTTCTGTACTGAAGGTAATAATAATGGTCGCTATTAACTTTTTTCTTCCGAATTCGCCCCTTGGGGAGGCTGACCAGAAGAGAGATAATTTTCTTTTCCTCGTTTTTATAGAAATCACGGGATTCATCCAGCATGTTTTTCAAATCATCCATGGTGTAATTTTACCCTACAATATGTTAAATGTGAATAGATTGTAGGGTAAGCGGGCGTGGTGCTCTGGAATTAGATAAAAAGAAGTAGCCCCTGACCTTATTAGGCTCGACCACCTCCATGTTCGTTTTAATCAGAGCTCGTTTTTTTATTGTGGTTTGAACTTATCTTGGTTTTGAAAACACAATTTATTAAATCCACAAAATTCATGAAATCCTAAATTTATCAACCGTCCCGACCTTGCAGAATCTACACTTTCTGACTAGATCTGCCTGATTTATCAATCA
The DNA here is from genome assembly GCA_035593605.1 of Thermoanaerobaculia bacterium. Taxonomy (NCBI): domain Bacteria; kingdom Pseudomonadati; phylum Acidobacteriota; class Thermoanaerobaculia; species Thermoanaerobaculia bacterium. Next base: position 13,119 of record DAOSWS010000046.1, read on the forward strand.
CGGAAAGGATTTTCATCGGATCGAATATTTTCCCTGTTCATGGTGATATTTTCGTCCCCGATTTCAAAACCCCTACTTTTGGAGGATAGACATCCCGTTTTAGATATGTTCAGGTAAAAACTTCAATGCTTTGATTGGAGGCTAGAATGAGGCACTTAGGAATCTTTTTACTTTTTCTGAGCCTGTGTACCGTCCTCACTGCCGGTACCCCGCTCTTTGGCCCGGAATCTTTTACTCGAGAATCGGGAGGTCCCACGGAATTTGTGGCCACCTTTCCCGCCTGCACCACGGACGGTCCGCTGACTTTATCCGTCATCAATGGGGACAGCTCAGGCAAGAATCGTGTCTCCTCCGCCCATATCTGGCTGAACGATACCGAAGTCCTCTCCCCTTCCGATCTGAATCAGCAGACCGACTCGGTCGTCAAACCCCTGGAGACCATCGCACCGATGAACACCCTTCGGGTACAGCTCACGGCGGGTCCAGGCGGTACGCTTATGATTGAGATCACCACGGGGGCCTCCTGCGGGTTACAGATTGAGATCATTTCGCCGGGGGATCTAGCCTATCTGACCAGCAAGATCGTGAACCTGGAAGGGACGGTCGTTTCGGAGGATCCCCAGTTTATTGTCTTTATCAACCAGGCCCCTGGTGTGATCATCGATCCCAACCACGCCGGGACATCGGAAGACCCTTACCTCTGGTACGCTAAGAGGATGGTGTACTCCGACCGCAATACCTTTGAGGCCAAGGTCGCGACATCGACGGGGGAAGAGGATACGGACACCATCACCGTCATTCCCTTCCCTTCCGGTCCTCTGTTCTACTTCGGCGTTCAGGAACCCGACTTTATTACCGGGATGCGCGTGGATTACATCTTCGAAGCCGGGATTGCCAGCATCAACCAGGTTCAGATCGACTATGACGGAGATGGCGAACCGGAGGAGACGCTCACGGAGATGCCGGATGAAATCAACTATATCTTTGATACACCGGGAATTTATTTCTCAACGTTGACGGTCCGGACGCTCTCCGGGCAGACCTATACCGATACGGCTACGGTAATCGTACAATCTCGGGACGAATTCGAGGCACTCCTTCAGCAGAGGTGGAACGACTTTCGAGCGGCGCTTCAGTCGGAGAATTTTGAGCTCATTAAATCTTTTTACGGGGAATCGACCTGGATGCGGCACGAGCCCGCACTTCGGGCCCTGCAGGCCAGTGGACGATTCCAGGAGGCAGTGAGTCAAATGACCGATATTGAACTTGTTTCACGATGGGTGGATGGAATTGCCGAGTGCCTCATGATCCGGGAAGACGAAACCGGCGTAAACCGGGGCCATTATGTCTCCTTCGCCCGTTCCCCCTATGGGCAATGGTACGTGGTGGATTTCTGATGGGATTACATCCAATTCAGAAAATCAGGAGCCTGCCGAAGGCCGTCAAATGGATGGTCGCCATCCTGGCCTTCCTCTTTGTTCTCTCCAATCTTTATCATTGGTACAAAGTGTGGGGACTCCCCCTCTTCTACTTCATTCCGGAACACAGCTTTAAAGTCGTGGATGCGGGCACTGGGGAGCCCATTGAAGGTGTAGCGGCCGTGGAGATCTATGAAATGAGTCCGATATATGATACCAGTGAAGGGTTTATGTTTGTATTACCAATATTGGATCCATGGCTCCAATTGGTTAAAAGAAGTAATTACACCTCATCGCTTCGGGTATGCATCCGCGAGGGTGTCAGCGATAAAGATGGACTAGTTGAAATTCCACCAATAGGACCTATCAGAAGAAGGCGAGTCTTCGCATTTAATAATAACAATCCTTATATGATAATTTATAAGACTGATTATATTCCAAAATATATTTATAATGACTTCCAATTCCCAGCCAACTCACAACCATTCAAGTTTGTACCATCATGGAGCTCAGGTATCTATTCTATAGATGCTTTTTACAATATAAATGATGAAGGTACTAAGTGTGACAAATATCTGAAGTCAATTAAAGTTGCCAAGATGCATATTTATGAAAACAACCACCATACATTTAGAAATAAAAAGGCTTATATATTGCATAATGCAAAACATTTTCATTCTATGATTAATTCTTCTATAGAAAATACAAAGAAGGGATGTGTAAAAAAATGAAGTATAAAATTGTTATCACATTAATGATTTATTCAAGTTTATTATTTTCATATGACGATGATGTTCATAACAAAATATCAAACTAAAGTATTTTACATTCATTCTACTTTGAACCTGCACTAAATGCCATCAAAATAGATAAATATGGATATATTATGGACGGTGATGTTATGGAATTAATTGAAACAGGCTCTGATGAAGAAGATGGATGGCGTGGAAAGCTGACTTTGGGTTATGACCCAAACGGTAATCCCAATGAAGACATCCGAAGAAGTTTCAACCATTTCTATGATCCAATCCATTTCATTCCACTCCAGGATCCATGTGTTACTTTTGATTGGATTGATCTACCCGACCCCATTCAAGCACATTTCTGGGCAATGCATGGAAGTTCTCAGCTCGAGAACATTTATGATTGGGATCATGCAAAAGAATACTATTATTCCGCCTTAACTTCCTCATATTCCTACTTTAGGGTCTGCTGAAAAAGTCTACGATCGACCTTATCCCACTGGTAATTATAGG
>DAOSWS010000047.1 GCA_035593605.1 Thermoanaerobaculia bacterium
GTGGATACGCATACTAAACAACTGAGTTTATTCGACTAATATTTGGACACTACTGCTCGAAAGATCGAAGATCTTAAGGGTACTGACTATCCATGAGGCCCGAGAGGTCCATGAAGTCTCTCGGCCAGCCGAATGGATACTCGAAAGATCGAAGATCTTAAGGGTACTGACTATCCATGAGGCCCGAGAGGTCCACGAAGTCTCTCGGCCAGCCGAATGGATACTCGAAAGATCCAAGATCTGAAGAGTACTAGCTACAGTCTGCAAAATCAGATTTTTTACGGCTTGGTCTCGATCCCTCCAGACCCTCCGCCTCCGGTTCCCGGAGGATTGCCGCCGCCCTGACCGGGCATGGGACGCCCGCCACCCGGTGCCTGACCGACACCTCCCTGCTGTCCCTGCTGAAGCAGACTGAACTCCCATTCGTTGTAATGTCTTCGACCGTTATATTCCCGGATGCTTTCATCTCTTGAGGTGGAAAAGACACCCACGATCGGGCCTGCGGGTGCCGCAGATCCCTCGTCCAGGGGGGAACCGATGGAGGTGAATTCGATCTCCGATTCCTGCAGACCGCTGAGGCCGCCCGGTGACTGACCGGGCTGAGTAGGTTGTCCCGGAAGCGGAGTTCCTCCTGCGGGAACAGGCTGAGGCGGCCACCGTCTTCCGTCTGCAAAGATCAGGCCCCATTTCTCTGAGCGTGTGATGGGATCTTCGTAGAGTCTCCGGATACAGCGGGGTTTCCCGGGCCCGGTTTTCATCAGGTCGTCCAGCTTCAGGGGCTGGCGGCCGTGTCTCTGCATGTGAATGCGAATGGCTTCAACGTACTGGTTGCCCCGGAATATCAGTTCTTCTTCCGCTTCCCGCTGGACGACATGGCTCCATACTTCCGCGGCCGCGGTAAGAGCAATAACCACCAGGGCCGCGACAATCATGCATACGACGAGGGTATATCCCCGTTCACCACTCCGCGTAGGGCGTTCCATCCAGGGCTATGTCTCCTGAAGCGCTGTGGACATCCCAGATGCCGGGAGGGGCAAAATCACCCCCGGCGCTCCAGTCGTCTGCATCTTCCTCTTCCATATAAATGACTTCCCAATCGGTCTGCTCCGTAATGGGGTCGATGGGAATCGCACGGAGGTACCCTTCCGATACCAGGTCCTCAAGTCCCTGGGGGTAGGCGGCGTGATCGGCATAGTACTGATCGATGACATTTCTGAGAGTGAAGAGGTTGTGCTTCAATGCGGCTTCCTTGGCACGTATAGGGGCCTGCCGCATGGCGGGAATGGCCATCGCGGCCAGAATCCCGATGATGGTGACGACTACAATAAGTTCAATCAGGGTGAATCCCCTGGTTTTACCATTCATGGTAATAGCTCCCGTCGAGGGCTTTTGACCCGGAAAGAGAATAAACGTCGTAAACATTTTCACCTCCCCAGGAATCGGAGTCGAAATCATCCTGAAGGGACCGCATCCCCCACTCCGCTTCCCCTGTCATGGGATCGACAGGGATGCGTCGCAGGAACTTGTAGGTTTTCATGTTGATTTCTACCCCTTCCACAAGTTTTTCCAGGGTTTCAGGGTATCCTTCCGAACCGATTTCCACGGGGAAGTGGAACTGATCCCACAATTTTTTATATTCATCGATGGCCGTCCGCATCTTTCTAAGCTGGTAGCGGAGTTCGATCTCCTTGTGCCTCTGGATAGAGAACTTTGCGATCGGTACGGCCATGGCGGAGAGAATGGCGATGAGCGCACAGACCATCACCAGTTCCGCAAGGGAATATCCCCTACGGAACCGTAATGCCGCTTGCAGAGATCGGCCACAGCATATCTTTGGCATCCCTGCTGCCTCCTTTTTCGATGCGGAGGGTCTTTGGACCCTCACCCGTTGTCGTGAAATGAATTTTGACCAGATTCCCGTCATTCGGTGGGGGCTGAGGCAGGAGAACATCCAGTCGAATCTGCTCATCACTGATCGTATTGATCACGGCTTCGGCGGCTCCGATCCCTTCGACGCTTTCATAGCGCAGGGGACCGTTGATGTCCAGGAGGATGGATGCCAGTCGCTGTTCCGCGGGGTAGCGTCCCTGCAGAACGAAGGTGACGGCATCTTCTACCTGCTCCTGTTCCCGGGCGAGAAGGAACGTGGGAACGGGAGGTTCATCGCCCTGGAGTCGCATGGGTCGGCCTTCCTGATTCCCCTGGTTGGTGACGGCACCCCGGTCAAAGGGCCGACGTCCGAGGCCCTTTCCTCTATCCGGTGAATCGCTCTGCGATTGCTCCGGTTCTTCCGGTTTTTCTTCTTCGATATTCTCCCCGTCGAAGGGACCTTCCTGGCCCGATTCCAGCCGGATCGATCCTCCCCGGATGGACATGTTGTTTTCCGTACCCACCCAGACCGGGATGAGATCCTCCTCCGTAATATCCGGCATTCGGACAATGTGGGGTGTCATGGTCAGGATCAGGTCGGTCCGTTTGTAGGAGTTCTGAGTGGAGGAGAAGAGGGATCCCAGGAGGGGGATGTCCTGAAGCCAGGGGAATCCGCTTTTGGCGCTGGAGGTGTCATTTCGGATCAGGCCGGCAAGCAGGTTTGTCTCTCCATCCCGAAGACGGATAACCGAGGTGATCGTGCGTGTGGAAATCGTGGGGGGGAGGTAACTGGAATCTCCTCCGGATGAGGGGGCAGCAGAGGATACTTCCACTTTCAGCTTCAGAGTGACTTCCCGGTTGTGGTGGACCCGGGGTTCCAGGTCGATTTTGATTCCGACATCCGTGTACTGATAGGACGTGTAAGGATAGTATCCTCCGGTGGTCGTACCCTGGTTATACCCCTGGAACTGGGCTGTTGCGATGGGAATCCTGTCCCCGATATGGAGCTGAGCTTTCTCACCTTCGGAAATTCTCAGCTGGGGCTTGGCCAGCAGTTCGGCTTCACTGGCATTTTTTACGAGGTTCAGTGTGATGGAGGGAATCGTAATGTTCCAGTTGTCATGTCTGATCTGTCCAATGTCTCCGATGGAGATCGTGTTGCTCTCTTCTCCGGTGTCATACCCCAGGTTGAATGAATAGTTCGATAATTGCGTGCCGATTTCCCGAAACTTGTTCGTATCCACCTGAAGGATCTCGACGTCAATCACGACCTCCGCCTTGGCTTTGTCGTTGGCATCGATAATACGCTTGGCGATGGCCACCTTATCCGCGGTGTCCCGGATGACAACGGCATTCAGCTGCTGGTTGGTGGCCACGTTTCGTGCCTGCATGATGCTTCGAAGAATATTGTTGACGTCTTTGACGTCGGCGTTGGAGAGGTAAAAGGTCTGGATTAGCAGGTCTTCGTAGTCCTTCCGCATCTGGGGTGTGTCGGGAGCAATAATGATGGTGGAAGAATCCAGAACCTTGTAGAAATGGCCCGCGGAACGCATCGTGATTTCCAGGGCCTTCTGCGGATCGACGTCTTTAAGCTCCAGCGTGATCTTCTTTTCCTTGATCTGAGGGTCGTAAATGATATTAAAGCCAAAAGCCTTCGCAAAAGCCTGGTAAATATCCTGAACTTCGGTCGGTTTCGAGAAGGAGAAGGTCATGGGTGCTGTGCTCTTTGGATTGAGTCGGGGAGGCTGGCCCCGATCTTCCATCGCCTTTTCCTTCAGGGCCTCGAGCTCGGAGAGGGAGGCGTTCTGTTTCTCGTAGGCTCTTAAGGCCTTTTCCAGTTCCACCTGGGCGTACTGGTTGGTGGGGTCAAACTGAACCGCCATTTGAAATTCCAGGATGGCAGCCTGATACTGTTCCGCCAGGACAAGCTTTTTCGCGCGTTCAAAGTGAGCCTGGCTGGCACGCAACCGAACCCGTTCCAGGTGCACCTTATAGCGGGCATTGGATGGGTCCTTGGCCAGAGCCTCCAGGTACTTGGCTACGGCACGATCGTAATTCTCCCTGTCCTCCGCCTTCTGGCCTTCGCGGAAGGCCTGGTGCGAACTACAGGCGATCAGTAACGTCAACGTAAGCGTGACGAATAGCAGTCGTTTCATCATGACCCCACTTGCAGAATTTCAGGCTCGTTGTCGGGAAAGCCGACAAATCCGATGGAAACACTTTCGAGCCCGATTTTGTGAAGAATGTATTTATCCAAAAAGGTCTCTCCTTCAAATACGTCCAGAATTTCCCCATCATTGACAAAGACAGCCAGGAGACGGCCTTCCGGACCAAAGTGTCCCAGGTATTTGAAGGTAATCGCCGGAGGTTTTGGTTTTTGTTTTTCCTCCTGGGCCTTTCGCATCTCTTCCATGCGTTGCTGTTGTTCGGCCTGTCTCTGTTTGACCGTCTCGGGATCCGGGGGTGGTGGTGGAGGTGCCGGTGTCGGTTTGGGGGGAGGCGGCTGATAGTAACGGAATATGTTGCGGCCATCTTCGCGGGTCGTAGTCGGCTTTGGCTCAAGAAGGTTGAGATGCAGGGCTGGAATCGCTTCTGCCGTAGCCTGGGCCCGGCGCGCGGCCTCCCTTGACTGCTTTACTGAACCCGCAGAGGGACGAAATTGTTTATAGATCACAAAGATCAGCAGGCACACCAACCCGACAGCCAGAATGTTCTTGATTGGAGTCCTGTTCATGATCGTGGCCTCCTCCGTGCGGGAGGACGCTGGGTTTCCTCTTCCGGGAGGTCTTCATGGAAATAGGTCACGAGGCCGAGGGTGAGCTTGACGTTCTGGCCCAGCTCTCCGGCCTCGCGCAGTGAAATATTGGATACGGTGATAAATTGCTCGGAGAGTTCCAGAAAGTGAAGGAGTTTCCTCACGTTCGCATAGGTTCCCTCCAGAGGGAAGGAGATTTCAAAGGCGGTGACGGGAAGAAATCTCTCCGGCTTGTCTTCCCCGAACCCCCAGGCGTGAGGGATCAGGCCGGCCTGGCGGGTCAGGTCGTCCAGGTGGGCGAGGAGCAGGGTCAGTCGGTGCTCCTTGGTGTTAATCCGCTCGTAGAATTGCGCCAGGCTTTCCTGGGCTCTCTTTTGAGATGCCAGGGTGGCATTCAGTTGCTGGTTTTCATGTTTTTTAACCTCGAGTGTTCCTTCGAGCTGAGCCCTCCTGTTCCATTCGGCACGAATCTTTCCAAAAAAGACATAGTGGTATCCGACGAATAAAACCAGGTTCAGCAGAAGGAGAAGGGCTGTTGGAAGCCAGTAGACCCTGTGTTCCCGGAGTATCGTGAGAATCGTCATACGGGTCCGGGTTTATACGTGACGCGAAGACCGAACTTCCGGCCTTCGGGCACCCCGGCTTCCTGATCCTGAAGTCCCGTGGGTGTCGGGTTGGAAAAATTTGGGCTGTTATGGAGAGCGTCAATCAGATCCAGCATGCCGGTGTGGGATTCAGTGAGGCAGTTCATCGATAGAAGGACTCCATCTTCCAGGGGGCTGGGGGAGAGGGAGATGATTCTCACTTTGTTGGGCAGTACTTCTTCCACATGGTCCAGGAGAGTACTCCATGAGAGAGCGCGGGCTCCAATGATGGTGTTCAGGGTGTCAATCTCATAGGCCAGACGGCGTGTGTCAACGGAGGCAATCTCTTTTCGTAATTGCTCATTCTCTGCATCCAGTCCTGCAATGTCTTTCTGCAGGGATGCAATAGCGGTCCGGGTTTCCTCCGAACCGGTGAGGACACGGTAGAGAGTCCGTCCGTTCATGAACGTGACGGCGAGCGTGATCAGAGCAAAGATCACGACGGAGATGACAAATGCGGGGAGATTCCAGAAGGGCCGGGAAGCAAGGTTAATATTAAACATAGAGGCACGCCGCTCCGATAATGGCGGATTGGACTGCTTCCCACTGATCGCCGTCTGCCATGGATGGAGGAACAATGGCGGCGGGGGTGAGATCTGCATGCTGCATGGCCCAGCCCAGCTTCTGACCAAGGGGGTAAATTTCGTTTCTTCCGCCGTATCCCAGGATGTCACTCCAGGTGAACATGGTGTCGACGTTCAGATTCCATCGTTTAAAGAAGTAGGCCCAGGTTCGTTCGATATCCTGAGCCAGCATGCCGTTTCCACGGGCGGGCATGAATTTCTGTCGGAAAAAAAGCAGGTCATCTCCATTGAAAAACCCCAGGCTCCAAAGGCCTTCCTCCAGCGTAAGAAGGCCCCAGGATCCCTGAAGATGAATCTGGGGTGCAATAGCCCAGAAGTGTGAGGTGATGTGGCCGATATCCCGCCCCAGGGAAGAAAAGGTCTGTTCGAGAAAGGATAGAAGCTTTTCAACGGTAAAGGTGACCAGGATCCGCGCTTCTCCCTTGGAGTCGCGACTGAGGGTGTGCGTGGTGAAACGCAGATCCCTCGGCTCCGCGTTCAATATTTTCTTCAGACGCCAGGCAACGAGGTTTCGCACTTCTTCCCGCCGGCGGGGGAGGTCCTCTACCGTGAAAACGGTGGTCCGCAGCCAGGAATCGGGAAGTACAAGAGCCGTCTTGGCTTCCGGCATCGCCTGAAGGACTTCGCCTACGGCATCCCCCAGGGTTTTCGCATCTGCAATCTGGGCTCCCACCGGTAAACGCTGAAAGGGCGAAGAATCAAAGGTCACAGAACGACGATCGGAAACCACCCGCTGCTTCTTCAGCCTGGTGAAGTGAGCCGCTTCGATACCGCGGGGGGTGATGGAGCAGGAAATCAGTCGTTTCATCATCAGTCCACGAAGGTCACTTTGTTGGCTTCCTTGAGAGAGGCATGTCCCTCAAAGACCTTTTGAAGGGCCGAACCACGGAGGAAGATCATGCCTTCCTTTCGGGCCTGCCGCTTGATTTCCGAAGCGGGCCGTTTTTCCAGGATCAACTCGCGAATCGGATCGGATAGATCCAGAAGCTCACCAATGGCGTGGCGGCCGAAATAGCCCGTTCCGTTGCATTCGATGCAGCCACGCCCGTCATAAAAGGTCACGTTTTTACATTCTGCGGGGTCAAGTCCTGATTCCTGGAGATAGTCGTCATCGTAGGTGACTTCGTACTTACAGTGAGGACAGATGACCCGGAGGAGACGCTGTGCGAGAACGCAATTGAGGGCAGATACAAAGTTGTACAGTTCCACGTTCATATTCAGAAATCGTCCGATTACGTCGACGACGTTGTTTGCATGAACAGTTGTGAAGACGAGATGGCCGGTCAGGGCTGACTGGATGGCGATCTGGGCTGTCTCTTCGTCACGAATTTCACCAACCATGATCTTGTCGGGGTCGTGGCGAAGGATCGATCGGAGGCCCCGGGCAAAGGTCAGCCCCTTCTTTTCATTTACCGGGATCTGGGTGATCCCCTTCAACTGATATTCGACCGGGTCCTCAATCGTGATGATCTTATCTTCCGAAGTTTGAATCTCGGAAAGGGCCGCATAGAGAGTCGTGGTTTTCCCTGATCCCGTCGGTCCCGTTACGAGAATCATGCCGTACGGTTCCATGACAAATTTTCTGAGCTTCTTGACGAGCCCGGGGTCGAAGCCGAGGATATCCAGCCGGAGGTTCTTGAATTCCTTGTTCAGGGATTCTTTATCCAGGATCCGGATCACGCAATCTTCTCCGTGAACCGTGGGCATGATGGAAACACGAAAGTCGATGGTGCGGCCGGAAACACGAAGCTTGAATCTCCCGTCCTGCGGGATTCGCTTTTCCGCGATGTCCAGTTCAGACATGATCTTGATGCGCGAGATGATCGTGGAGTGGTGTTTTTTGTCAATGGGCTCCATGGCCTGGTAAAGAACCCCGTCGATTCGGTATTTCACCAGGACCTGACGTTCCCGGGTTTCGATGTGAATGTCGGAAGCTCTTCGCTGAAGGGAGTTATAGATCACAGAATCGACCAGCCGGATGATGGGGCTGGCGTCTGCCGTGATTCGATCGATGGATAGGGTTTCCTCTCCATCCTCTGCATCCTGCACGAGATGCATCCGGAAGTCTTCCGTTGCTTCGTCCAGCAGGCGCTGAGAACTCTCGCTCTTTTCAAGGTAGTCCCTCACGGCCTCTTTGTCGGCCACTTTGAGGCGGATGGCCCGGCCGAGCAGCATTTCGACTTCGTCCCAGATCAGCAGGTTGGCGGGATCGCCTACGATCAGGGTCAGGATTCCATCTTCCTGGCTTTCGGGGATAAACTGATACTTCAGCATCCATTCCATTGGAATGGATCGAAAGAGATCCATGTTCAGGCGGAAGTCGGCAAGATCGACAAAGGGAAGTCCAAACTCCTCTGCCAGTTGCTTTGCCTGTCCTTCCGTACTGGTGATGATATCAACCATGGCAGAGCTCTCCTGAAGCGTCAGCGCATTTGCCCGATCAACGTCAACAGCGGTAGATACACGGCCGCAAGGAGGACCGCGACTACCGTTCCCATGAAGACGAGCATGATGGGCTCTACCAAGGTTACTATACGTTGAAGTCGTATGTCTATCTCTTCGTCGTAAAAATCCGCAGCATTGTGAAGCATGGTCTCAAGGGAACCGGTCGATTCCCCGACCTTGATCATCTCAATGGCGATGGAAGTGAATTTTCCCGTGGATTCAAGAGAATTCCAGAGAGCATCGCCCTCCTGAACCCTTCCGACAATTTCCTGAACACGGGTCGCGATGTCTGCATTGGAGATCGTATTGGATGAGATGGTCAGAGCCTGCACGACCGGAGTTCCGCCTTCGACCAGTGTTGCGAGAGAGCGGCAGAACTGAGTCAGGGCGAAGCGGTGGAAGATGGTTCCCACAAAGGGAAGCCTGAGAAGGCTCGCATCAAAGCTCCTTCGGCCCAGAGGAGTTCGAATCCATGAAAGAAAGACCAGAATTCCCGCCACGACGCCGAAGCCCAGGATCGCCATATTCTGAATCATATATTTTGACAGGGCAATGACCCACTCCGTAATGAGGGGGAGTGTTGCGTCCATGTCTCCGTAAAAAGAAGTGAACTTCGGGATTACATAGGTCATCATGATGACAATCAGAACGATCGATAGAGTCAGCAGAATGGCGGGGTAGATCAGGGCTCCTTTGACTTTTCGCTTGACCCCCAGAATGACCTTCTGATAGGTAATGAATCGGCGAAGGACCTTTTCCAGGTCTCCGCTGCGTTCTCCCGATTTCAGAATCGTGGCGTACATTTTTGGGAAAACGTCGCCATAGGTGGCAAAGGCATCGGAAAGGGACTCGCCGGACTTCAGCTTGTCGATTACCTCGGCCAGGACTGCCCGGAACATGGGGTCTTCCTGTCTCTCCCAGAGAATTTCCACACATTGGACGAGAGGGAGACCGGAGTGCACGAGGGCCGCGAGTTCCTGGTTAAAGATAACAAAGTTCTGACTCTTAACCTTTCGGCGTTTTCGAAGCTTGATGGATGGAAGAGTCACGCCCTTTTTTGAAACGGAAAAGACGTAAAAACCCTGTCGCTCGAGATCCTTGCGCAGCTTCTCAGGATCGTCTGATGTCTTTACCTCCGTTCGAACGTCTCCCGAAGGTGTCCCCAGCCGGCAGATGAATTCACTCATGAGGGGGTGGCTCGGAGGATGAAAATCAGGGCTTTACTGTTTTTTATGGAGTTGGATACCCCAACAATATGGTTCTGATCGACCTGAAGGTTGATCGTGGTCCGCAGAATAGGCTGTAAAATTTCCTCGTTCCCTTTTTTAATCACACGGAAGAGTCGGAAATTCTTTAACTGAATCACGTTAGGGAGCCGGACGGGATTGTAGAGATAAAAGTCCACGTGAAATGCTTCGTTAAGGCGGTAAGAAACGACATCTCCGGAAAGTCCCTCGATGATGTTCTGGGCAATAACGTCATAGTTCTGATACGGAAAGATAGCCTGGAGCTGGTGGCCCACGCCCTGAATCTCCTCCGAAATGGACGAGGGAGCGGAAGGCGTGGTTGTGGCCTGAATCATCTTAATGGAGATCTTGAAAGATCGGGGCGGCTGATCAACCGCCTGGATAAATTGCGCTACGGCTTCCAGCTGGGTGGCGTGGTCCTTAATGGCGATCGAATTGGTCTTAGAATTTAAGGTCATGGAACCCTGAGGGGAGAGAAGAGGCCGAATCAGGGTGATGATTTCCTCAGCGGGAACATGGTCCAGGGTGAATACACGGATTACCGTCGTTCCATCCTGTGCTGCCAGGAGGATGGGAAGCAGAAGAATCAGGAGGAAGACGGCCCGTTTTACCATGCGACGGACTGATCGACGATAAAGGCGACCTTTACGGCATTATGTTCGCCTTCATAGGTAAACGATGGTGTTCCGTCCCAGTCTTCAATCATGGGAGGAACATCGGTTATGGTCTCGCTCAGGATGGACGCCTCCACGGCGACAGGTTCTTCCGGGGTCGAGGGACCCTTGATCACGAAGGTCAGAGCGATCATGATCAGAAGGGAGGCTGCAATGCCGGCCGCCAGGAAGGGGAATCGCCGATGTTTCGGTTTCCGGATCCCGGATCGGACAGCGTACCACATCCCATCGAGTTCTTCCGGGCTGAGAGGGGGCTGGTGCGGCGCTCCCCGCAGCTGTGGAAAGAGAGGTTTGTCATTCATACGCGTACTCCGGATATCTTTCGCGAAGATGCTGGGTCACGATCTTTCGTGCATGGAAAAGGTGGTTTCGGACCGTGACCTGCTGACACTTCATGACCTTCGCGATGGTTGGGGTGTCCATCTCTTCCAGCTCGTGGAGTAGAAAGACGGCCCGTTGTTTGGCGGATAGAGCGCCGGACAGTTCCTGAAGGATTCGTTCCACTTCTTCTCTCTGAAGGTTCGTCAGAGCGACTTTGTGGCTCATGTCTTCCGGGAGTACCCGGAACATACGCTGATAAGCCTTATCCCTCGAACCTCGACTGCGAATATGATCGATACAGAGGTTGGTCGCGATCCGGTAGATCCAGGTATTGGGTGCATATTTCGAATCGTACTTGCCGATCTGTTCCCAGACCTTGATAAAGACTTCCTGAACCACATCCTTGGCCTCTTCGCGGTCTCCAAGGTACCGCGTGCAGAAGGAATGGATCTGCGGTGCCTTGCGCATCATCAGTGTATGCAAGGCTTCTTCGTCCCCCTCAAGGATCCCTTGCATGAGGGTTTCATCGGGGGTCGTCTCGGCGGGTGGTTTACGCAACACGTTTAATCGCATGTCCGACTGGTTTACGGACCAGATGGCCCGATCGTTTACTATTCTATCATGCGAATCCCGTTGAACAGGGCTATGGAGGAAATAAGGTAAAAACCTGCGATCGATCCCGACCATGATATTGAATCTGTGCTGGAAAAAATCGAGATCCTGCATTCCTTCCGATCCCTGAAGTTCTGTGGTAGTCTGACCGCGTAAAATCTACCAGGAGTCTGCAGCATGACCTTTGATCTTTACACCTGGGTGATTATCCCCGTTCTGATCTTTTTCGCGAGGGTTCTCGATGTGTCCGTGGGGACCATGCGAATTATCTTTCTGGCGCGGGGAGGAAAGTGGATTGCTCCGGTTCTTGGCTTCTTTGAAGTCCTGATCTGGCTCCTTGCCATCCGCCAGGTGATGGAGAACCTGAACAATCCCCTCTGTTACCTCGGCTATGCCGGCGGATTTGCAACGGGGAATTTTGTCGGAATGCTTCTGGAGGAGCGGCTGGCTATGGGGACGCTGATGGTCCGCACCGTGACGCAGGCCGATGCCCGGGCTCTGATCGATGCCCTGAATGTTGAAAATTACGGTGTTACTGCAGTGGATGCCCAGGGAGCCATGGGACCGGTCAGTGTGATTTTTACCGTGATTAAGCGGAAAAACCTCGGCAGGGTTCTCGAGTTGATCCAGACTCATAATCCCCGGGCGTTTTATACAGTTGAAGATACGAGATCCGTGGGAGAAGGGGTCTTTCCTTCCCGCGAACGGGCTGCAAAACCCGCCGCGTTCCTGTCAGTCCTGAGACGCTGGCGCAAGGGGAAGTGACCGTCTTTTTAATCAGATTGAGGTTTGCTTCTTGACAAGATAGAGTAAGGTGGGTATACTTTCTCTCCTGCTAATGACGGAGGCAACTTCCAACGCACCCTGAAAAGGGGGGTCATGGGGGTTGCGCACCTTTGTCGTTATGTGCTAGGATTCATCTTTGTTCTTTCCCATGGGCTGGTGTAGCTCAACGGTAGAGCAGCTGATTTGTAATCAGCAGGTTGGGGGTTCAAGTCCCTTCACCAGCTCCAGATTGAAAGAGACGGGGAGATACCCGAGTGGCCAAAGGGGGCAGACTGTAAATCTGCTGGCGACCGCCTACGGAGGTTCAAATCCTCCTCTCCCCACCATTGCGGGAGTAACTCAGTGGTAGAGTCACGGCCTTCCAAGCCGTTGGTCGCGGGTTCAAATCCCGTCTCCCGCTCCATTTTGCTGGTTCTGTGAACGTTTACCCGCCCACGTAGCTCAGGGGTAGAGCATTTCCTTGGTAAGGAAAAGGTCACCGGTTCAATCCCGGTCGTGGGCTCCATATAAAGTAAGATTAAACATTTTGGAGGTTACCATGGCCAAGCAGAAGTTTGAGAGGACGAAGCCGCACGTAAACGTGGGAACGATCG
>DAOSWS010000048.1 GCA_035593605.1 Thermoanaerobaculia bacterium
AATAAGGATCATGCCGCATGAACCCTTTTTACACACCTATTGACATGACCTCTCCAGATCGCCTTCCTGTTGTGTAAGGATGAGACCCACGCACTGATTTCTTCACTCCTCGCCAGCATGTACCCTGTCTTCCTTTACCAGATCACGGACATACGGACAGAACCGCTCTTCATGTTCCTTGTCACAGCAACGCTGTACTTCTTCCTGAGAGGACTGCAATCTGCCAGCATCGCACATCCCCTTCTCGCAGGAGTCAGTGTCAGCCTCGCATCTCTGACAAGACCCGTGGCCCTCATTCTCATACCTTTCCTTGCAATCTGTTACATGATTCGACCCGGAATAAGGGCAAAAAAAATGACAGCACTAATTTTTTGTTTTTTAATTGGAGTATTGATTACCCTCGCTCCCTGGACGATCAGAAATTACATCAAGTACGGAGAAGTCATCCTCGTTAACAACGCGGGGGGATACAATTTCTGGCGGGGCTCTTCAAAAGAGATGTACGAACTCACAACAATCAAAGATCAAGCCGCATTCAGCACAGCCTCCGAGCAGTTCGAGACTGACCACCAGCGCACAATTACACGGGAAGTCAACGAGAGCGCGGACTCTCCAATGGCCCGGAGCAGGGTATGGCGAAGAAGAGGGTTGGAAAACATCAAAGATCACCCGGAATTATATTTCAGGTACTCCCTGAAGAAGGCCGTCAATTACTGGAGGCTCTGGCTGAATCCACAGGAGTACGGAAAAACCAAGGCTCTCATGAGTGCCCTGATCTTTGTACCACTTTACGTCCTTGGGTTTATAGGCCTGCTTGGTTATCGAAAAACCAATCCCTGGATTTTCAGGTTTATCATATTCTACTTTCTTCTATTCTGGGTGGCACACATCCCCTTCCAGGTAGTTATCCGTTTCAGGATCCCTGTTACCGATCCAATATTATTGGTTTTTACTGGTAGAGCCGTGAGAGTTTTCTTTCAAAACCTTCGGTAAAGTATCTGTACCTTTCGGGCTAGTCGATCAGGGTGTCCCGGGACATGGTTTTAAAGAGATAGGCTCCCGAAAAGAGTGCGATGACACCCGATGCTGTCGCGGGTACGGGCTCCAGAAGCAGGGCTTTTCCGATGGCAAACATGAACGAATAGATAAACAGTACGGCAACGCCCCAGGCCTGGACATTTTTTGTCAGGCTTTCCCCCGAACGCACCTCGGGATTGGCGCGGGCTATCGGCCCCCAGAAACGCGGTGACGGCTTCACCTTTCGATAAAAGGCCGTCAATCGATTCGTTTCCGTCGGAGAGGTCAGAAAGGTGACCGTAATCCACACAACCGCTGATGCAGCGACATTCATGGCCAGACGCTCTCCGAAAGGCAGGTGCGTGTACTTCTGAATCAAAATGGAAAAGGTCAGAGAAGCTGCAATCGCGGAGATTTCCGACCAGGCATTAATTCTCCACCAGTACCATCGAAGAATCTTAACCATTCCAGCTCCGGCTCCCATTAGCGTAAGAAATTTCCATGCTTTCTCAATGCTCGTCATCTGGGAAGCCCCTACGGCGGCCAGAATGGCAATTCCCACCATTCCCAACCTCCCAATCATGACGTAATGGCGTTCCGTGGCATGGGGCTTGATAAATCGCTTGTAAACATCGTTGACCAGGTAGGATGACGCCCAATTCAGGTGCGTATCCACCGTCGACATAAATGCAGCAAGGAAGGATGCCAGGATCAATCCGCGCATTCCGGTAGGAAGGATGTCGATCATGAGTTTCGGGTAACCCAGACGGGGATTTTCCAAACCTGGATAAAGAACCAGGACAGCCAGGGCCGAGAGAATCCATGGCCAGGCACGAAGGCAGTAGTGGGCAATGTTGAACCAGAGTATGGCACGCATCGACTCTCTCGGGTCCTTCGTTGCAGACATCCGCTGAACCAGGATGCCTCCCCCGCTGTCGGAGTTGGAGGCACACCACCACTGGACAGAAAGATAGATCAGGAACGTTGTGAAAAGAGCTTTTCCCGGGGATGGAATGAAGTTGATGACCTCAGGGCCCGCAGCATGGATTGCGCCCTCTCGAAGAGCCTGGAGCCCTCCTACCTTTTTTACAGCCTGGACACAGAGAAGAACGCTGCCCCCCATGGCAATAAAGAACTGCAGAAAGTCCGTGGCAACAACACCCCATAATCCAGAAACGACGGAGTAGCCCAGGGCAATCACGATGCACAGGCCCAGGGCGGGGACGGGATCCCATCCAAATACCATCTGAACTACAGTGGCCATGGCCAGCATGACCCACCCCATGATGATGGAGTTGGCAATAATCGCGCCCAGAAACGCTTTAAAGCCCCGTAAAAACGCGGCAGCTTTGCCGGAATAGCGCAGTTCAAAGAATTCTACATCGGTGACGATCTCTGCGCGTCGCCAGAATTTTGAGAAGAGGAAGGTCACCATGAGGCCCTGAATTGCAAAGGACCACCAGTACCAGTTTCCTGCGATTCCATCCTTCACCACCATTTCCGTCACGGCAAGGGGAGTATCGGCGGCGAAGGACGTGGCCACCATGGATGTACCGGCGAGCCACCAGGGCAGCTGCCGGCCGGAAATAAAGAAATCGTTGATTCCTCCGGAAGCCCTGCGGGCAAAATAGAGTCCCAAGACAACCGTGACCGCTGTGTATCCGATGATGATGGCCCAGTCAATAAAGTGAAGCGTCGTCATGCAGATACCGTCCATTCCAACCTGATCCCGCCGGAGCCATCTCCGGATTCGCAGTGCAAGGTGTAGGGATCAATCACATTACCACCACCGACAGTGTCCAGGCCAAAAGCTGCAGGTTTGCACATATCCGGTCCATCATAGCATGGTGGAAACGCTTTCAGCTCCGGGGTAGAAATCCTCCAGGCCTGCCCCAGGCTCCTTCAAAGACAAGGCTGGAGAGGGGGTTTCTTATCCTGGGTGCCGTTTCTGCCTTCTGGAGAGAGTCGGAAAGGGTGGAAGGATCCCCCGGATAGCCCAAGGCAGCCATTGTCACCGGCTCGAATTCAGGAGGGACCGCCCACTCTGCCACCACGGCATCACGGCTGAACCCTCCCATAAAATGGACCATGAGACCCGAATCCGCCGCCTGGATGGCTAGATTTTCCAGGGCCATCCCCAGATCGTGACGAGCATGACGGTTCTCCTTTTCATTGTGGGAAAAGCGGGTTCTTGCGAGGGCCACCATCAGAATCGGGGCATGACTGGCCCAGACTCTATTGGCATCCATCAGGCAGTCTGCCATCCGGGTGAATGCTTCCGGATCCGTTTGACGGGCAAGGATAAATCGCCATGGCTGTTCATTAAATGAGGAGGGAGACCATCGGGCGGCTTCAAAGAGGGACAGGAGGATTTTGTCCTGGATGGGATCACGGGAAAAGGATCGGGGACTCCATCGCTTTCGGATTGCCGGAAGGAGGGAAATATCCGTTGGAGCTTCCCTGTTCATGAACGCCTCCTTGTATGGAAAGATTAGAGAGAAATCCTGCAGGAGATCCTATTTCAGATGCTTCATCAACTCCTCAGCCTCCATCCGAACGATATAGGCTCGATCCCATTCAAAATCAAGATCTCCCAGGATTCTCTTGCAGAGAATCTCCAGATGGTCTCTCTGTTCCTGAGTAAAGTATCCCCTGGCCGCCATTTTGGCAAGGCTTCGTACGGCTTTACTCCGAACCGGAGCTTCAAAATCTGATACGAGAGCAATCAATCCCTGGTACGCCTGCTCAAGCTGATCCCCGGAAAAGGAGCTTTTTGGGAAATGTTCAAAAAACTTCCCGATCGTGCGCGCCGCCGTATCGCGAATCTCCTGATGTTCTGCGGAGAAGGCCTCAATGACCTCGTCAAAGTAGCTGAGCACCTGGGAATCTTCCACCTTACTCAGAGCATAGAGCGCCATCGACCGGGCATAAGGGTCATCATGCCCCCTGTAAAATTCCATGAGGTGCCGATAGGCGTCCGGCCCCATCTTTCCCAGGGTTCGTGCAAGGTTCATGGCGGCCTTGAGATCGGAGTAAGACAGCTGCTCTACGAGGTAGGGAATGGCCTCGTCTCCGATCGTGGAAAGAACTTCAACCGCACGGTCCACTACAGGCGCTAGATCGGGCCTGTCAAAGAGATCGACGTAGTAGAGGCTCGAAATGGCTTCCATGAGGAGAAGCTTTTCCTCGTGCCGGACCCCGACAGAAAGCAATCGCGCAGCATTATCGATGCCCCGCAGAATCACTGGAGCATCATGGCTTCGAATTTCAGTGAGTACGGTTTTAAGTACCTCGCCCATGGTCGTAGTTTATCATGGGGTACGGGAGAGGGACAAGGTGTCAGGACGTTCGGGGGTGTTTCCTGCGATATTCGGAAGGTGTCTCTTCAGGTCCGTCCGCTCCCCATATTCCTTTGCGATTGACCCGTGCCTCCTTCTGGGCTTCCTTAAATCGATCGACATACCGCACATTGGGCGGGATGGTCAAAAGGTATGCAAACCCGGCACGGAGCAATTCTTCGTTGATGAGTTTTCCATCATCAGTCCACAGATATATTAGGAGCCTGCCATATTTATCCGTCCGTGTCACATCCAGTTCAAGGCGGACCCTGGAACGGCTTCTCTCGATCCACTTTGACAAACCATCTCTTGAACGCTTTCCCCAGATTCCCTGTTTCCACTCCGGTGCATCAATCCCGATAAGTCGGGCTTTTCGGGAGTTTCCATCCATCTCTATTGTCACAGAGTCCCCATCCGTCACGTGTAATACCTGTACCCATGGATTTCCCGAGGGAGATCCCGGTTTGACCCATCTGGATTTTGTCAGGCGTTCCATTCCCACAATGAGAAAGAGAATCGTCATACCCAGAAGAATGGATCTTCGACCAACCATGATGATCATTGTACAGGAATCGCGTGAGTGGTAGACTCAACAATATGGATCAGAAACGGATCCTTGTCGGGAACCTGCCCCAGAGTATCGTGGAGAAAGTCAGCTCTTACCTCTCCCGAGATCATTTTTCCGTGGATTATCTTCCCTCGACAAAGGCGGTGAATGCGTTGATCGTCCGAGTCCCCTTCCATCTTCTGATTCTGGGAATCCCGGTGGAAGACATGCGGATTGAGGATCTCTTCCATTCGATCCGAACCGAAAACATGCCCTGCATTAAAAGCCCCGTTCTACTGCTTGGTTCCTCTTCCATTCTGGATGACTACCGGAAATATATCGGGAAGGGCGCCAGCTCCGTTCTGGACGGGGATCTGGAAAGCCTGACCCTGGTGGGTGAAATCGGACGGCTCATGGAAGTCGCGCCCCGCGTGGAAGCCAGGCTGCTGGTTCACATGAGAGTCCACATGGAATCAAGACAGGGAAACTTACTTTGCCAGTGTGAAAATATCAGCACTTCAGGGATGCTTATTAAGACCTCATCCCGCTATGATCCCGGAACCCGCCTCACCTTCGAGTTCACCATGCCGGGAGACAGGGACCCCATCCAGGGGGAAGCGGAGGTTGTTCGCCACACGGTCCATCCGAGAGACAAAGTTTCCGGGATGGGGTTGCGTTTTATCTCCATGGACGAGGATGGCAGGGAACGCCTGGAACGACATTTATCCCAGACAGACTAAATCCCTTCCCCTTGGGTTTTCTGCCCGCCTTCTGGTACACTTGAGATGCATTGCGTATGCTCCGGAGGACACTATGCACATCAATGATCTGCTGAAAGTTGCCGTCGAACGAAAGGCCTCCGACCTTCACCTCAAGGTCGGCTCCTTCCCGGTAATCCGGGTAGACGGAAAATTGACCCCTCTCGTCGATCAAAAGCGCCTGATGCAGGAAGATACCGTTGCCATGGCATTTTCCATGATGAGCTCCCGTCAGAAGGAGAAATTCAAGAACAACCTGGAAATCGACTTTGCCTACAGTGTGCCCGGCCTCGGACGATTTCGATGCAATATCTTTCAGCAGAGGGGAACCGTTGCGATCGTATGCCGGGTCATTCCTGTAAAAATTTTCACGGTGCGGGAACTTCTTCTCCCAACAGTCCTGGAGAAAATCTGTATGGAACAGCGCGGGATGATTCTTTGCACGGGGACAACGGGATCGGGAAAATCGACAACCCTGGCGGCCATGATCGACTATATCAATGCGCACCGCATCGAACACATAATTACGATCGAAGACCCGATCGAATTCCTTCACCGGGACAAAAAATCGATCGTCAACCAGCGGGAAGTTGAAGTGGACACAAAATCCTTCGGCCAGGCCCTCCGAAGCGCCCTTCGTCAGGACCCAGATGTCATCCTCGTCGGAGAAATGCGTGACTTTGAAACGATTGAAACGGCCCTGACCGCCGCTGAGACCGGCCACCTCGTCATGAGTACCCTCCATACTCTCGACGCGACGGAAACCATCAACCGAATTATCAGTATCTTTCCGCCCCACCAGCAGAAGCAGATCCGCCTTCAGCTCGCCGGCGTTCTCAAGGCCGTTGTCTCTCTCCGCCTCCTCCCCCGGGCCGATAATCTGGGGCGGGTTCCGGCGACCGAAGTACTGATTTCCACACCCTATATCCGGGATTGTATCGAAAACAAAGAAAAGACGAAGCTGATCCACGACGCCATCCAGCAGGGAACCAGTCAGTATGGCATGCAGACCTTCGACCAGAGCCTCTTTCAGCTCTACACCAAAGGTTTGATTACCCTCGAGGAAGCCCTGCGCCGTGCAACGAATCCTAACGAGTTCCGCCTGAAGCTGCAGGGAATTCAAAGCACGAAGGATATGTCCCTTGAAAGTATGGAGTCGGTGCTCGAAGGACCCGAGGAAGAAAATCCGCTGGAGGATGAAGACCTCAAGATCGACTTCACAAATCAGGAGGACATTTGACGTTTTCGCATCATGAGGTAAGACAGAAATTCCTGGACTTTTTTGCGTCCTGCCAGCACACCGTTGTTCCCTCCTCTTCCCTTCTGCCTGCCGGAGATCCCAGCCTTCTCTTCTCGAATGCGGGAATGAATCAGTTCAAGGATCTCTTCCTTGGACGGGAAGTCCGGGAATACCGTCGGGCAGCTTCGTCTCAGAAGTGTATGCGTGTAGGAGGAAAGCACAATGATCTCGATAATGTCGGCTTTACCCCTCGCCATCACACCTTTTTCGAGATGCTGGGAAACTTCAGTTTCGGGGACTATTTCAAGGACGACGCGATTCGTTTCGCCTGGGACCTCGTCACAAAAGAATACAGAATCGATCCGGATCGCCTGGTCGTTTCGATCTTCGAGGAAGATGATGAAGCCCACAGGATCTGGAATCAGTCCGTGGGTGTCTCCCCGGACAAAATCGTCCGCCTGGGTGCAAAAGATAATTTCTGGGCTATGGGGGATACAGGACCCTGCGGTCCCTGCTCCGAGATCTATTACGATCAGGGTTCCCTGGTTGGCTGTGGTAAGGAAGACTGCAGCCCGGCCTGTGACTGTGGCAGGTTTCTTGAATTCTGGAACCTGGTTTTCATGCAGTACAACCGTGACGAAAGCGGCGAATTGACCCCTCTCCCCTCACCCTCCATCGACACGGGCATGGGACTCGAACGGCTCGCAGCTATCCTTCAGGGTCATCAGAGCAATTACGGAACCGATCTCTTTTCACCTCTGCTTCAAAAAATATCTTCGATTACAGATACACCATTCTCACCGGGCTCTCCACTTGCCCCGGCTTTCCGTGTAATTGCCGATCATACCCGTGCCGTTACCTTTCTCATTGCCGATGGTGTCTTCCCGTCGAATGAAGGACGCGGGTACGTTCTCCGCAGGATCATCCGCAGATCTCTGCGTTTTGCTCACAAGCTGGAGTGGCACGCACCGGTCATTCCCCGGCTCGTGGAAACCGTGATTGACTCCCTGGCCTCAATCTATCCGGAAATTGCCCGGGAGTCTTCTGTAATTCGAGACCTGACTGCACAGGAAGAAGAGCGATTCGAGAAAACCCTGGATCGGGGTGTGGAAATCGTGGGGGAAATCGTGAACCGTTTTTCCGCAAAGGGTGCGATACCCGGAGAGGAACTCTTCTACCTTTACGATACCCACGGTATTCCGGTCGATTTCGTTGAGGAGATGGCCCGGGAAGAGAAGGTTCAGATTGATGTCGACGGTTTCCGTGCTCATCTGGACGAGCAGAGGGAACGATCGAAGAAGACAACAGCATTCAAGGACGACTATCGCGGATACTACGAAGAATTGTCCCGTACCGTGACTCCCACAAGGTTTGTCGGCTATGAGGAAACGATCTCGGACAGCACAATCCTGGCCATTTTGAAGGACGGGGAACGCGTGCCCTCCGCCCATGCGGGGGACGTAGTTGAACTCATCGTGGACAGGACCCCCTTCTATGCGGAGTCGGGAGGACAGGTCGGTGACACGGGAACCCTCGCCGGCACGACCGGAAAGGGTGACATTCTTGATACTCAGAAACCGGTTCCCACCCACTGGGTTCATCGGGTCCGGCTCACCGAGGGTACGGTATCCGAAGGGGAAACCGTGACGATGAACGTCGATGATCACCGCAGGAAGAGCATCATGCGGCACCACACGGCCACGCATCTTCTCCATGCAGCGTTGCGGGAAGTTCTTGGATCGTCGGTAAAGCAGATGGGGTCCCTCGTGGATCCCGACCGCCTGCGTTTCGATTTTTCCTTCTCAAGAGGATTGACAAGAGAAGAAATGGAAACCATCGAGCGCCGCGTCGCCGAAGGAGTCCTCGCAGACGTTCCCGTTACCAAAGAGCTTCTCCCCCTTGAAGAAGCAAAGAAAATGGGGGCTCTGGCCTTTTTCGGAGAAAAGTACGGACAGGAGGTCCGAGTTGTTGCCGTACCGGGTCACTCGATGGAGTTTTGTGGAGGATGCCACGTGGAGCGTACGGGGGAGATCGGAGCCGTAAAGATCACGGATGAGAAGGCAATCGCAGCCGGTGTCCGAAGACTGGAAGCCGTGGCAGGAGTCCCGGCTCTTCATCGCTTCCAGGTCTGCACAACGCTGCTCGATGAGATCTCAGTCAGGCTTCCCGGTCCTCACAATGACCTTCCTCTGCGTGTAGAGGCGCTTCAGAGCACGATTCGTGAACTCGAACGGACGGTCCGGGAACTGAAAGAAAAGGCAGCCGCGGGATCCGACAGCGGCGAGGATCGGCGAACAATTCAGGGAGTGGACGTTCTGTTGAAGGCCGTTTCGGACTTTGATCCACCCACCCTTCGTTCCCTGGCAGACCGCATGAAACAGAAACTATCCTCGGGGATCGTGATCCTGGGGAACACATCGGGGGAAAAGGCAACCATTCTTGTGGCCGTGACCGATGACCTTGCGGGCAAAATCCCTGCATCGAGCGTAGCGCGTTCAGCCGGTACACGGTTGGGTGGTTCAGGAGGAGGCAAACCCCATCTTGCCCAGGCAGGAGGCCCTGCTCCCGGGGATATGAGACAGTTTCTGATCGAACTCTCCGGAGATATCGCTCCATAATAAAACGCCCCGCATTTCGCGGGGCATCGAATCACAACGATAAGGGACGAGGGATCAGACGGACTGAACTTCCTCAATCTCGGGAATGGCCGCCCGAAGGCGTTCTTCCACAAAATGGACCAGGGTGAGCGTACTCATAGGGCATCCCCCGCAGGCCCCGGAAAGCCGGACCTGGACAATCCCGTCCTTTGCTTCAACCAGATCGATCTCTCCCCCATCCATCCGGATACCCGGGCGAATTTCCCTTTCGAGCACTTCCTCGACTCGACTCCTGAAATCATCACTCATGGATAAACCTCCTGAATTCTTACAAACAGTCGAATCACATTAACAAAAAGATTGACAAATGGCAACCGCTTCGTATACAAATGATCCCATGTATGTCCCCACACAAATTTTTCTAACGAAAGGTGTCGGTAAGCACAAGGAAAAGCTTTCCAGCTTTGAGGCTGCCCTGCGCAATGCCGGCATCGCTGCGCAAAACATTGTTCAGGTATCCTCCATCTTCCCGCCAAAAGCCCGATTAATATCCAAGGTCAAAGGTCTGGCGCATTTGAAGAATGGAGCCATCACCCATGTGGTCATGTCCAGGAATTCGACCAACGAGCCGCACCGTCTTATCGCGGCATCGATTGGATTGGCCCTTCCCTCTGACCGCAGAACGTACGGATACCTCTCCGAGCATCACTCCTTCGGAGAAAAAGCCAACGTCGCAGGAGATTATGCGGAAGACCTTGCCGCTTCGATGCTGGCAACGATTCTTGGAGTCGAGTTTGATCCCGATATTTCATGGGATGAGAAAAAAGAAATCTGGCGCATTTCGGGAAAGATCTACAAGACGACGAACATCACCCAGACAGCGGTGGGAGATAAAAACGGGCTCTGGACGACGGTCGTTACTGCTGCGGTTTTATTACCGTAACCTTTCTGTTCCTGTCGCCTTCCCGTTTTTCAGGAGGTAAGCCATGAAACCCACTACCTTTGAAGGCCGAGCATGGGTAATTCCGGTTGACGATATTGATACCGATATGATTTACCATAATGCTCATCTTGCCGTAACGGAAATCAGTGAAATGGGTAAGTTTGCCCTGGGCAACCTGAAGGGCTGGGAAGACTTCCCGTCCAGGGCCCGGGCTGGAGATATTCTGATCTTTGGACAAAATTTCGGATGTGGTTCATCCCGCCAGCATGCAGTAGACTGTTTCAAAGCTCTGGGAATCTCTGTAATCCTGGCCGAATCCTTTGGAGCCATTTACTACCGGAATGCAGTCAACTCCGGCATGCCGGTTCTCACCACACCCGGCCTCCCCACCGGCGGGACGATCTCCACGGGCGAAACCCTGCGAGTAGATCTTGAAAAAGGAGAGCTATTTAATATTACCCGCAACTGCGGTGCAGGTTCCGCCTGCCCCGCATCGGGAGTCCAGCTCGACATTTACCATGCGGGTGACCTTTTTGACTTCGGGAGGAACCTGTCCTCCTGACCGAAACGCCCCCTCGACCTGCCTTTTTCCGGCGAACAGCCTTTCTGGCGGTCCTCTTACTTGTACTCCTCACCATCTTTCACCCTTCACCGGGTGAGGATTACGATTTCTGCACCTATTACACTGCCGGTCTTTTACTGAGGGAGGGACATGCAGTCGACGCCTTCGACTACGATACGATCAATACCCGCCATAACCAGTTTCACCCGGACGAACGAACGGGTCCCTTCTATTACTCCCCTCTCTACCTTCTTCCTGCTTCAATTCTTTCCCTGACCACCTATGAAAGAGCCGAGGCAGTCAATCACGGCCTCACCCTGGTCGCCCTGGCAATTCTTTTCTATCTTCTTGCGATTCAAATGTCTCCGGGGCGTCAGATCGCTCTTTTCATCGTCTTTCTCACTTCACACCTTACTCTGTCACAATTTCTCTATCAGAACTGGACCGTTCTCCTGGCCCTCCTCCTGCTGGTTGCCTGGATTCGCACGAGAAAGGAGAATAACTTCAGTGCATCCCTTATCTGGGCACTATTGATCCACCTGAAAATTTACATGGGGATTCTTCTCCTTCCTCTATTTTTGTCTGGAAAAGGCCGGACGGCACGACTCGCAATCCTCTGGACAATCCTGCTTGCCCTCATCGTATTGCCCTTCATCGGCTCTTCACCCTTTCTGGCTTACGGCAAGGCTCTGGCATCTGCCGGATCGGGAATGACTTCATTCTTTAACCAGGTCTCCATTCCTGCGACGATTCTGCGGTTTTCCCAGCCGCCGCGGGAATGGGTCCGGCCTGAAGGTCCGGTAGATGCTCCACTCCTTGCCAGCCTCTTTTATCTGGGATTGCCGGCCCTCTTTCTCATCCTCCTCCTCTGGAAAACCGACCTGGATCACAGGCTGGGAGCCACCCTGATCTATGTGCTCCTCTTTGTCCCTCACGTCTGGGACCATATGATGCTTCTGCTTCTCCTTCTTCTTCCTTTTCTTCAGTGGGGATTCTTCCTCGCGCTTTCGATCCTCTTTGCTCTGACCTACTTTTACGACACCGTGGTTCACCAGTTGCTGTACATGATCCTGGTTGAGAACCTCCCCCTCCTCTCCCTGCGCAGTTTCCTGCTCTTCTTCCCCTTTCTCACCGTCCTCACCCTGGGAGGCCTGCTGAAGTCCAGATTATCCTTCCCTATAAAATAGGGACAGTCCCAGTAGTGTCCAAATATTAGTCGAATAAACTCAGTTGTT
>DAOSWS010000049.1 GCA_035593605.1 Thermoanaerobaculia bacterium
GATTCCCTACCGTTCCAATTAAAAACAGAATCGTTTTTCAGTGGACCCTACTTTAGAAAGTACAATTTGAAAAAGTTTTATCTTTCACTCGGACATATGATTCATATGATCCAGGACATGGCCGTGCCAGCCCATGTTCGAAACGACAATCATGGAATCAATTATAATCCAGGATCTCCATCTCGCGATATAATCTTTGAAAAAGAAAGATATGAAGCCTATTGCTCAACAAATCACATTAATCTTGATTGTGAATCAGATGACACTTACCAGTTTGATGATTTCTATGACTTTTGGAGTAACAATGAGCAAACCGGACTGGCTGAATTTACTAACCATAACTTTATTTCCCAGGACACAAATTTTGATCACTTTCATTTTGATTGCAGGCAAAACAACTTGTTTCTTTTACCACTCTGGGAAAACACTTACGATGATTATCACTACACCAAGGAAGGTATAGCCTATGCTGTAAGGTATTACCTTCATACAGTTCATGATTTATATACCGACCAGATATACCCGGATGTTCCAATTTCCGCACTTTCCTATTGGGACTTTTTCCAGGACGAATACGGACCCCAGGTTTTTTCAATGAACAGTATGATCTATCGCTCAAATGCGGTAATCCTGCTCCCCCATGCCACAGCGTATAGTGCTGGCTTACTGGACCATATTTTCAAGCCTCAAATTGATGCAAAGGTTAAGCTGGATCCAGCGGATGGATTGGCAACCGCTCAAATAACCAATATTTCCGATATCGATTTTGGCCCTGGAGAAATACATATCACTATCTTTCCACATGACTCAAATTTAAATTGGGAACCCCAATGCTGGAAAATCCCGGGTCTTCCGTGATGTTTAATGGTTCCGAATCACTATCCATCACCGGACTTCAGGCTGGCCAGGTGTTGGAAATTCCGCACATTTTCTTAAATTTGTCAGACAACTACCCTTCATCGACCATACAAATTCTGTTTTTCTACAATGGAGAGATCCAGGGAGACAATAACCGCACCGTCGCCAAAGTTATCACGGTGGACATCGAGATGCCGGAAGTTCATTTTAACGAAATTAAGATGGCGGATTGGGATGGAATACAGGACCAGGAACCCGGCTATTCAGGATATTGCTACTGCGAGCCTAACAATTATGGATATTGCTCGGGCCGATGGCATGCACTGGGTAGTTGGACTTCCAGTTCCCGACATCTATATTCTCAAACCATTGAAGGAGACATGGTCTCTTTATTTCCAGAAAAAGTATCCGAAATCCGGCTTCTTCCCAATTTACCGTCTACTGATTATTACGAACTCTTCGTAAATGGAAACTCGGTCGGAAAAGGGTGGTTTAAGTTTGAACATCCCGACGAAATTCCAGAGACACTTTCCATTCGTATGGGTTACAGTCCATACCTTCATAATATTGAGCCTCCAAGACTTCTTATCAATGGTATTCAGATAATCACGGTTCCCTATGTATTAGTCGATCACACATGGACGATCTATGACCGAATCACGGGATGGGAGCGGGATGATGATCCCTCCTGTCCATTCAAAATCGATTCCCGCCCCTATGTTCGCGGCAAATATGAAGTCAATGGGTGGGGGCTGGTCAGAGCAAACAACCAGGTAGCAGAGAATGATAAGGTATCGATCCTTCGGGAACAATATTATGATGAGGGTTTTCCCTATTGTCTTCAGGGACCGGATTGCGAATTCATGCGAGATATAGTCTCTGGCATCTATCCCTCTATGTCCGAGTGGTATAACAATTATGGTGCAACGTACGGCAACATGCGGCCCTATGGATTGATCGAGGATCTATATAGCACGGAAGAGTTGGACTTTGCAGAATCCAGGGGTCGGCTTTTGGAGCCCTACGACGTGCCGTTTCATTATGTAGAAGGCCAATAGTTGATCAGGAAGATTTGCCATTGAATGTAATCCTCCAACCTATTCGATTGTTCAAAGCGATTCCTCATGGGGTTAGGATTGTTTTTCTTGTTGGTGCCTTCCTCTTCATTTTGACTGACCTATACCACTGGTCGAAGGTGCAGAATTCTAGTATATGGACATTGTCTGAAAATGGTTTATTATTAAGAGCAAGACATCATTGAGGCAGAGAGAGAAGAGGTGGGGATTCCATAGCTGGGGGGCTATCATGAAAAAAGTCATCTTCTTTTGCCTGATTTGCGCATTCGGGTTCGGTTTCATCTATGCCGCGAACCCTCCAGGCTTGATTAACTACGAAGGAATTCTCCGCGATGATACGGGGGCTCCCCTTGATGGCTCCTATGACATGGTCTTTTCCTTCTTTACCGATGCCGCGGCGGGGGAGGAGATCCTGATCGATTCCCACCTGGCGGCCGGGACCGGTGCCGTGACCGTTTCGGGCGGCTTGTTCAACGTGGCCCTGGGGTCCGGCACGGTGGCCGATGGATCGGGATCGGGTACGTACACTACGCTGGGTGCTGTCTTCGCCAATTATGATTCGGTCTGGCTCCAGGTGAACGTGGGGGGAGAGAACCTTTCTCCCCGAATCCGGGTCCTGGCTTCCTCGTACGCGCAGAATGCTCGATCCCTTCAGGGGGTTGTGAACGTGGATACTAGCGGCCGGGTCGGTATCGGAACCGCCACCCCTTCCGCAGACATGCACATCATGGATGACGGCAATCCTACGCTGATTCTGGACGATACCTTAAACACTAACCAGACCCGGATGCAGTATGCCTATGCCGGTACACCGGCCTGGTCAGCCGGAGTGCAGGGCGGAGATGCAATGAAGTACAAAATTGCCTCGTCGGACGACCTGTCCCTCAATACACGTTTGACGATCCAGACCGATGGAAAGGTAGGCATTGGAACCGAAGATCCCGGGTATCTTCTGGATGTGGATGGTGACATTCGAACGACGGGGAGCCTTCGGGACAGCGCCGGGGATGGGGGAACATCGGGGCAGGTCCTTTCCAGCACCGGATCGGGGATTGACTGGGTCGACCCCGCATCGGTCAATGACGGGGATTGGACAATATCGGAAATGAACCTGTACAACACCCAGCTGGGTTCCGTTGGGATTGGGACCACAACTCCCGAACGAAAGCTCCATGTCTCAGGTGATCTCCTCGTAGAAACGTATGGATCTGAAATTCTGGATCAGGAGCAATCGCTGATTCCATCCCAATGGTCTAACAATGTCGCGTGGCAATCGTTCACTGCGGGAATGGATGGGATTTTGTCGTCCATTGCTGTTCAACTTCGATCACCTTTCAGCGATAACTCCGATTGTCCCACGATTGTGAGAATCTATAGCGGGGAAGGCGCTTCAGGAGCCCTTTTATCTTCTCAAACGATCACATTGAGTGGTGGGTTTTCCTGGCGAAAGATTTCTCTGGCTGTACCGGTTTCTGTCACATCTGGAAACCAGTACACAATATGGATTGATCCTGAAGCGAATGAGCGCGCATGGATTCTGTGCTCTGGTGGGGACCCTTATCCAGGAGGTAGACTTAATTACGCTGCCGATTGGGATGCCACCTTCCGTACTTATATCGGTGGTGGACTTTCCCCGGCATTTCTCGTAACAGATCAAAATAGAGCTGGAATCGGGACTGATAATCCAACCAGTAATCTTCACATGCTTTCTTCCACCACAAACGATGGTCTGACTCTTCAGGTGACAGATAACACCTATAGCCAGGGGCTGATGTTTCAGAATTCGGGGGGTGCCTATACCTGGCGGATGTACCGGAAGGATGTGGGATCCAACCATGCGGACCTTGTCTTTGCCAATGGTGCAGATAGTGATTTGTCTGCATTAATGGATGTTGTGACGTTTGAGCACGGCGGGCAGGTAGGAATTGGCAATTCCGATCCTTCCTATGCGCTGGATGTAACAGGGGATATCCGGACCACCGGGAGCCTTCGGGATGCTGCCGGAGATGCAGGCACATCCGGGCAGATTCTCTCCAGCACGGGAAGCGGGATCGACTGGATTAATCCTTCCACAGTGGAAATCGATCCCCAGGTGAACACGTTGACCTCCGGGAAGTGGTGCATGAGCCCGGACGGCATTGTTGTAGATTGCACGTCGGATTTGCCGGACGACGGAGACTGGACGATTTCGGGAAGTGACATGTATTCTTCCGTGTCCGGGAAGGTGGGGATTGGAACCTCTACTCCCGCGAATAAGATGGATGTCGAAGGAGGTATGGCGATAGGGGCTACCTATTCCGGATCCAGCGCAGCTCCTAATAATGGATTGATTGTACAGGGTAATGTCGGAATCGCAACAGATTCTCCGGCTTCGAAACTCGATGTTCGGGGATCAGTCCGTGCCGGGACAGCGACAGAATACGTGGAAATGGAGCATGGAGGAAGTAACGGGTATATCAACTCCGTGGGTGATGGGAATCTCGATTTACGCCATGACAGCAATACCCTGGTGTCGTTGACCGATGTGGGAAACCTGGGAGTCATGACGTCGTCTCCCGACACCGATCTCCATATCTTCTCCCAGGAAACGAACCAGGGCCTTACCCTGCAGGTGTCCGATAATACGTTCAACCAGGGGATACGGTTCAAGAATTCAGGCAATTCCTATACCTGGCATATTTACCGGAAAGATAGTGGATCAAACCACGCGAACCTCGTGTTTGCCAATGGAGCAGAAACAGACATAGCTGCCCTCACCGATGTTGTGGCCTTTGAAGACGGAGGAAATGTTTTGATTGGTGCTATGAGTGCATCAGCTAGATTGACCGTCAAGGATTCCCTGGCAGTAAAAACTGTGATTGGAGATACCTTGGTATTAAATCAGGAAGATGGAACATGGAACAGTCAATGGACTGGTGGCGTTCTCTGGCAATCGTGGACCAATGGATTCCCTGACGCCTATTGGACGGTTGTCACGCTGGATTGCCGTTCGCCTGTATCCGGAAGTGCCGGTTCCGTGACCCTGCGTTTTTATGAAGGGGAAGGCACCGGGGGTACGCTCCTGACGCAGCAGACCGTCACGATCCCGGATAGTTTTGAGTGGCATTCCTTTACAATAATGGACCCCCCCGCACTGACCCCGGGTACTAAGTACACAGTTGCCATGGTACCGGCATCCAGGGATCAATATTACTGGCGGTCAGATAGCGGGAATCCCTATTCGGGCGGAACAAACAATGCTGATGTTACCGAGGATTTCAGGTTTCGGATCTACCTGGGGCTAAGCACAGGAGTAGGGTTCAAGGTCAATGAGAACGGTTCCGTTGGGGTTCGCACTGAAAATACGCAGGGGTATACGCTTGCCGTCAACGGAACAGCGGCGAAAGTTGGGGGCGGAAACTGGTCAACGTATTCCGATATGGATTTGAAAAAGGTGGAAGATCCCTTTACAAGAGGGCTGGCCGATATCGTGTCCCTAAACCCCTACTATTACCAGTTTGATAAGGACAATCCACTGCATCTACCTTCCGATGGGAAATGGGTGGGTCCCCTGGCGCAGGAGGTCCTGGCGTACATTCCCGAGGCCGTGGAAACCGGAACCAGCGGGTATTACCTGGTCAACAACGAACCGATCTTCTGGGCAATGGTGAACGCAATCAAGGAGCTGGATCAGCGCACGGGAGGACGGTCTGCGGCTCAAAATCGAGCAGTAGAGCGGGATGAGAGTAAGGTGCACGAACAGGCAGCGGAAGATCTGGAGGAGTCTAAGACGGAACGCACGGACCGTGAAACGGGCGCGGAGCGTATGCTCGATCGGCGGCTGGTGGAAGAGATGCTGGTCGCATACCCCGTGGAGGCGGGAGATGTCCTGGTCTTTAATCCCGCCAACGGCGAAGAGCTCTACCCGTGCAGTCTGGAGGCCGACCCGATGGTATTGGGGGTGGCGGCGGAAAGTGGAAGTGGCACTGTAATGACGGTGGTTTCCGGGATTACCCTGGTGAAGGCCGACGCATCCATAGCTCCGATCCGTCGTGGCGATCTCCTTGTGTCTTCTCCGATCCTGGGTCACGCGATGAAGGCTCAACCGACCATGGTTGACGGGTTCCCAATGTATCGAAGTGGTACGCTCATCGGAAAAGCGGTGGATACCCTGGATGCCGGTACAGGAATGATCCGGGTTTTAGTCATGATACGGTGAGAGAGAAAGAGGGGCTGTCCCGTGGGGACATGTACTCGCTACGTGTCCCCGGATAAGTGGACTGTCCCCTTTTTATCTCATACACAACGATTTACATAATAAAAAATAGGGACTGTCCCTATTTTATGGGCGCGATGTTCGTTGAAATATCGTCGTCATTGCGAGTGAAACAAAGTGAAGCGAAGTAATCCCGCAGGTGTTTAGGCCTTCTTGAAAAGATCGCCGCGTCGCCTGGCGGCTCCTCGCGATGACATATGGGCTGTCATCACGCATACGTTTCATCTTTGGGAAACAGCATTGTCGCCTTGAAAATCTCCAAAACGAGAGGGTGCGGTCTTCCACCTCAATGTGACTTCGATCACAGGCCTTGCCATTCTGCTATGCTATGGTGGCGATGGTGCAGGGGCTTAAGAATTAGCGAATGGGTGGATTTTATGAATTTGTGGGGTTTGGAGGCAGTACGGTTATGAAAAAACTTATTGTTGTTTCATTGTTTTTTCTGGTTTGTATGGTCGGAACCGTGCATCTGGAGGCGACAGGTCTCGGATTACGGGATACCCCTGTTGTGATGGTTCAGGTTCCGAATGGGGGAGAATTCTGGGATTACTCCCCTGATCCTGCCGTACGGCGATCCCATATGATTTCCTGGTCGGCCATCAACGATGCGGGCCCTGTGACACGGGTTCGAATTTCTTACTCCGCCAATGGAGGAACGACATGGACCTGTGTGGCTGATTCCGATGGTACGACCTGTCCGGATCAGAACGTGTCGGGATCCGACCTCCTCCTCCCCGACGATACTTCCTTTGTCTGGGAAATGCCGACATGGGGGGAGGCCGCCGCTGAGGGACAGACATTCCCCAGCGCGTCAGGCAGAATCCTGGTTGAAGCCTGGGATGATATGTTCAACATGGGGCAGGATATCTCCGATGCCAATTTTTACATGATCCAGCCTACGACTTCCAGCATCGAGACCATTATTCTCTGGAATTCGCAAAGAATAGAATCTGTATACGGAGCATCAGATCAACAGGCTCTGGAATTTAAGCTTGAGGAGCTTGCTGCCCACACCTATGTGGAGGGAGAAATTATCGATCTCAGCCTGGTTCCGGCAATTCAGGATGCCTACGCCTGCTGGGACAAATGCTACGACGGGAATGGGTGTACTGATCTGACCGATTGTTCTGTGGCTAGTTTTGATCCCCAGGTCCGTGCGAATGCCCTCGCTGATCTGATACAAGATCGTATCACGTCCCTGGTTACCGCCACCTTTCCCAATGCCCGATCCCTGATCCTCGTGGGGGATGACGTCCAGATTCCCTTTTACCGGATCGGAGAGGGTGTCCTGCTGAAGTCCGAAGAGTCCTATCCTGCAGAAGTTACGATGGATACAGCCCATACGGTGGGTTCCGCCCTGGAGGATGATTACTACCTCACCGACAATTATTACGCAGAGCTGAATCCGGAGCCTACCGGCCTGCCTGCGCCCCATGATCTGATCTACATCCCTGATCTCTACGTAGGCCGCCTGGTAGAAACACCCACACAGATGATGGATGTCATCAATATATTTTTTGCGGTAGACGGTGAAGTCAACCTGACGAATGGATGGATCCCGCAGCTGGTTACCGGTTTTGGTCCTTCGTTCGATACAGGGTTTGCCATTCGGACCGAATTTACCGCAGACGGGCGGCCCATCGATTGTCGCCTGGATAATCCCCTGGGAAGCGGGACGATGATCCCCTGCATCGATCAACCCTATTCCCCCGCGGACCTGGAGGCTTCCCTCTTCCAGGTCGAGCCCTATCCATTGTCGATGATCGGTAATGGTGCCAACCATTACAGCCTGGAGGCTTCCGAACCTTTTGACTCGACGGATACGCTCTATTGCACCGATCCATCCTACGATATTTCGGGATGTTACCCTTCCGGAATTGAAGGGAATGCTCTGGACCTTTCAGGTACCCTGCTTTTCTCTCTTGGAGATCATAACGGTCTGCCTGTACCCGCATCTGATGGCCGCTCCCTGGATCTGACGGAGGAGTTGGCGAAGAAGGGAGTTCTCGGGTTTATTGCCAGTACATCCTATACATGGGTCGCGGAGGAAGGGAAGGGGTACACCGAGAAGATCATGGAGGAACTGATCGGCCAGCTTCTGGACCACACGGAAATGCCCCTGGGGAAGGCTCTGGCCTATGCCAAGCGAAGGGCTTTTCAGAAGACCAGGGATGATGACTGCTTCAGCCTGAAAGCAATGCACAGTCTTACGCTTTTTGGAATTCCAAACACCGTGGTGCTGTCTGTGCCGCCCCTCAGAGATGGGAAATCTGTGTCCACCCAACCTGTGGTTTCGAAAACTCTTTCTGACCATCAGGGCAACTATGACATTCCTCCGGGAATTGTGGAAATGACCCTTAACCTCGACATCGCCTCGGATGCCTATGATCTCGTCCATCAGGGGACGGGGGATTACTACACAATGAACGGCGTCTCATCGGTCAAGGCCGGTCAGAACATCCAACCCATATTTTCCTATGACACCAATCTTTCCGGGTTTGAGGCCCAGGGTATCGTCTTTACGGGGGGTGTCGTTGAATCCAGGGGAGAGATGAATGTTGTTCTTGCTGCCCCGCACTGTGCAATGTCTGGCACGATTCCGGGGGCGACGGATCCAGATTTGCCCTCCCTTTTACCTGTATTGAAAAAAAGCCACGCTACCGATTCCTCCATATGGGGACGAGTGGGGGACCATAATCTGTTCACGACATTGAATGTGGAAACAGGATATCTGGATCAGGGTACAGAATACACGTTCAGTTCCTATTCGGTGGCAATCTATTACAGCAATACGACCGATTCCGACCCTCCCGTGCTGGCCGATCCAGGTGCGGGCGGCTACCACACCGTCAACGGTCTGGGAGCCGATTTCGTCGTGAGAGTGAACGACGATGAAGGTGTTTTCCGGGTCCTTGTGGTCTGGTTCGATCCCTCAACGCTGACGTGGTCATCAGAAGATCTCACGTACAATTCTGTTGGGGGACAGTGGTCGGGAACCATCGAATTCCGAACCAACGTCCGCTATTTTATCGAAGCCGTGGATACCTCGGGAAACTCCGTTATCGACACGGTCAGGGATGATCTGCCCTACCTGGGGACTGAGGATTATTGTGTGACCAATGGGTGCACCTTTCTTGCCCCGCGCCTCTTTGAGGTGCAGCTGGTCGATCTGGACAATGACACAATGCCCGATGCCTGGGAGGATCTCTACGAATGTGTCCACACGGGAATCGACGACCGGAACGAGGATACAGATGGGGACTTATTGACCCACAGGGAAGAATACCTTGCGGATTCGGACCCCTGCGATCCGGACACCGACGGAGGTCTGGATAATGACGGGTCGGAAGTCCGGCATGGAAGGAATCCCCTCGATCCTGCGGACGACCTTTCCCTGGCTCTGGACCTTTCCAGGAGCGCAGTAGAAGGCACCCTGGATCTCTGCTGGCCCGACGTCATGGAAAGTAACGGCGAGATCGACGGACCCTATTATCTCTACAGGGCTACGGCAGCAGATTTTTCAGACGCAGCGGTGATCTTTGGCCCTCTTTCGGAAGGGACCACATGTCAGCCAGACACTCCACCCTGCGAAACTTGTTTTTATAAGGTCTTCAATCTGGAAATCCCGACCGGACCGGAACCCCAGGTCGATGCCGTGGTGCCGGGCATAGGTTCGGTCGCCGGCGGGGAAGGTGTATCGGTTTACGGGTTGAATTTTCAGGATGGTGCCGAAGTCATGTTCTGTGATGCACCGGCCACGGGTGTTGTATGGAAATCGGAGAGTAAGGTGAATTGTGTGACTCCCGTCCATACTGCGGGTCCCTGCGATGTCACCGTTATCAATCCGGACAAGCTGTCGGATACGATGACGGCTGGATTCCTGTATCAGTAAATTTTGACTGATTAGAGAATTTATCGAATTAGGATTTAATGGGTTTATCCGTCTTTAAAAAATAGGGACTCCTCTAAGCCCCGAGAGCAAGGGGTACGATTTTCACGCCCAACCGATCCATACTT
>DAOSWS010000050.1 GCA_035593605.1 Thermoanaerobaculia bacterium
TATTTCATTTTCCAGTCACAACGTTTGGACACTACTGGGACAGTCCCTATTTTATATTTTGTAAGTTGTTATCTATGAGATAAAAGGAGGGACTGTTTCGCGGGGACATGTACTCGTTACGTGTCCCCGGATAGTGACTCTCCCCTTATTATCACAGCGTTAAGGACTCCGGTTTATCTTTAATTCTCTAATTCTTTCAATCCATTAAATCCATCTTGTCACGCCGTAGCCATTATGGTTGGCGAAGGCGGATAAACCCATAAAACCGTCTCACCTCATCATCACCAATACTTTAATCATCCCCGTACCCGATTCCAGAGGCTCGAGAGCTTTACCGATCACCGTCCCAGGGACAAATGCCTTCATCTTCATCGCGTGTCCAGGAAGGGGAGAGGAGACCAACAGATCGCCACGGCGGATCGGTTCCAGGGATGCATCAGTCTTCACGAGAGTAATTCCTGAAACCACTGTCAGAACTGCATCTTCACCGCTCTCCCCGGAAACTCCCACGACCATCGGATCGGCTTCCAGACTGCAGGGGTAAAGCTCTTCCCCATTGGCGGGGTTGAACACGAGGACCGTTCCCATATCGGTAGGGTGAGCCAGCGGCAGTTTCTCCAGGAGACGCCGTTCAAAATCGCGCGTTGTTGCAACATCCTGCTCGCTTCGTGCCGGTTTATTTTCTGAATCATCGGTGCTTACCTGTACCGCGTCCACCATGGATTCCTGCGGGAGCATCCGGGCCGATTCCGAAGCAGAATGGACTGGTAAGGCATCAAGACCCGATCCGGAATCCGCAGGAGGAACAAATTCACCGATTGCATCATGGAGGGTCTGGGAGGCGGAAAAATCGAAAGTGGTTCTCAATCCGGCAGTTTCTTCCATTGATTTGTATCTCTCCAGGGCATTGTACGATCTCAGTTCCGGCTCGACCTCATAGGCAGCCCTGTGTTCATTCATTGAAGGAATCCAGGATTCATTCTTTTTATCCCGGACCAGGGTGACTTCTTCGAACCCGATCCGGAGTCCATAGACGATGTAATCGAAAATGACATCCGTCAACATAGGATCTGAGGAGCGTACGACCATCTCCGATGTCGTAAGAGAGTGCACGTACAGTTCGGCCCACTGTCCCCGGGGTGTCAGGTGGGCGGTCAGCCCGATGTCTGGATTGGTGACCCACCGGAACGTTTCTCCCAGGTGCACCACGGCCTGGCCGTTTTCGAGCCGTGCCGAACCCCGTGTGTACGTGGCCACTTCATCACCTTCCGGGGCCGTGTAGACGATCACTTTATCCTTGTCAAACGGATGGTTCTGGACAAAATTGACAGAACCGCTCCCTTCCACCTTGGCTGTGCCGGATCCGATCTCCGCCCAGCCGCTCGAATCCGAATCGGTGAATTTTCCGCCATAATCTGTCCCCGAAGCCGTGACGCCTCGAACGCCTC
The DNA here is from genome assembly GCA_035593605.1 of Thermoanaerobaculia bacterium. Taxonomy (NCBI): domain Bacteria; kingdom Pseudomonadati; phylum Acidobacteriota; class Thermoanaerobaculia; species Thermoanaerobaculia bacterium. Next base: position 1,449 of record DAOSWS010000050.1, read on the forward strand.
CAGCCACGTTCAGTTTTCCATCAAAGGCTGATGTGCCCAGGGCCATCTGGCCATACTGGCGGCTGAAGGAAAAGGCCGTATTCCATCCTCCATAGTAGTAATCCAGAGAAAGATCGGGATTTGTGGAGCCGATACGCCATGTCCACGCATGGTTCGTGTTGGCAAAATTCTCGATCTGTAAAACCCCGGAGCCCGCTATGTCCGAGACCGTACCGCTCACGGTCAGAAGGCCAGTATCCGAAAGGGACATGAGGGCGTTGTTGTCGTGGCGAAACTCAATGTCACCATCCCCGACGGCATTGATATAGGCGTTACTGCCGCCGTGGGAAAACTGGATGTATTCCGTACCATCGGTTGTCCCACCCCTCACAGCACCTCGAACTTCCAGTTTTGCGCTAGGGGAGTCGGTCCCGATCCCGACGTTACCTTCCACGATCAGACCGTTAACCGGTGGCGTCGAGCTCACAAAGTAATTTGCACCGACTAACGCTCTGTTGCCGATTTTCACGACTCCCCCTGTCAACGTGGTCTGATCATCAGAATAGAGATTGAGATTCCCCGTGTCGTATTGAGCAACCCAGGCTGAATTGGTGGTACCAAAATCTAAGGCGGCCCCGACTCCATCAGCCTGGGAACCGATTAATTGAAGAGCTAACGAATTTGATACAGTCCGGATAGAGAGCCTGTGAGAAGGATTACTTACACCGATTCCGACGTTTCCAGTAACCCCGGAATACATGTCGACTCCATTCACGGTCCAGTCGCCGTCGTTGGGAACCCCGGACCAGAGTGTGCCGGATCCGGTCGTCATCAGGAACTCACCCGATGTGCCGTGACTGTTGGCGGTGTCATAGTAGGCACCCGTAACCCGGGCACTGCCGTTCACGTGCAGCTTTTGAGATGGGCTGGTTTCGCCGATCCCTACATTCCCTTCCACCAGAAGGCCGTTCGTGGGAGCCACTGCATCCATGGAGACCAGGTTGGTTCCGATAATAGCATTACCCCGAATATCCAGAATATTGGTTGCATCGTTACCCCCAATGGAGACATTTCCGTTCGGGCTGATATTGATTCCACCACCATCGGTCGTCAGTTGGAGAAAGCGGTCAGCGGAAGATAAGTTCAGATAACCGTAACTTGGGGTAAGTCCGAGAGATAGTGTGAGAGGTCCGGCTCCATAATCATACGATTGCTCAAAGCCCTTGTTATAGCTGGTAACCGTAATAGATGCGTCCTTTATTGGACTGTTGATTCCCAGAGCCCCATCTATCCGAGTACTCCCGGTCACCTTCATCGCCAGAGACGCAGTACCCATTGTTGTGATGAAGTAATAATCTCTATTCGCCGCATAATCAGATCGTCCCCGATTGTAAACATCGGTTTCGCTTCGATGGAAACATGCCCCGGTGCTCTCGAATCCCCATGTGTAAACGGTCTCCGCAGTCAGAGGGAGTGGGGGAGTAATTGCATTTACGTACCCGGTATCAAAGGCCTGGGAATGGAGTTCCGTGCCGCCGATCCCTTCCCCTTCGTAAATTTTGAGAGTTCCGGAAACACTTCCGCCATAGGAATTAACATAGAGAGATACCAGATTGGCCGTGACGGCAGGAGTGAAGGATTGCCATTTCGAGGTACCACAGGAATTGTAAATCGGTAGAAAGACGGAACTCTGGTCGGTCTGGGCTGGATTCGCTACGCTGAGAATCGAATCGGGTGTCGATGTTCCAATTCCGACAAGCCCCGGAACTGCGGAATACATGTCATCCCCTGCAAGGGTCCAGTCAGCGTCCGTGGCAGGTGAATCCGACGTACACTCCACAACAAGGCCGTCCGGGCTGGTACACCACTTTCCTGCGGTAAGGGTTCCCACCTGGGGATCGCTTTCGACTGCGGGATCGATCCAGTCGATTCCGGACCCGGTGCTGGATAGGATCTGCCCGTTCGTTCCTCCGTCGCCTGCAGCATCCCGGAGACTCCCCGTTGTGCGGATATCCCCGGTCACGTCCAGCTTGTAGGTTGGATCCGAATTTCCAATCCCGACCTGGCCGCCGTCTTCAAACGTCACGACGTCGGTCAACGCGGCGACGTCGGAGGAAGTCCCGTTGGCGAAAACAAGGTCTGCATGGCCGGATCCGATATCTTTTCGGTACATACGCCACGTGTAGCTTGTTCCCGTATTCTTGAACTGGATCCCCTGGCTGTAGGTATTATTGGCCACCTGGAGAGTGAATCCTTCGTTGTCATCGGTGGAAAAAAGATGGAGATCGGTGCCCGGTGAAGCCGTTCCGATGCCGACATTCCCGCTCCCATCCACGTTGACCACGCCCTGCACGGTTCCCGCGCTCTGGGCATACGCAGAGGATAAGACGCGAACCCGGGGGGAAAGATCCTCTCCTCCAATATTCACGAGAAGCCAGACTTCACCGTAATCGGCAAATACATCCAGAAGGGAGGTGTACGTTCCCGATCCGGAACCATCAGAAACCGTTCCCGATCCCAGGGCCGCATTGAACAGGCCATCGGAAACGGTCACGGCCCCTGACCCCGCCGCCAGATGGGAATCAATCAAAATCTCATCTCCCGCGGCAGCATCACTGAAAAAGGTAAAGACCATGTCATATGATCCGTCGAGCGGTGCCCCGGCATCATCCCGCAGAACACCCTGGTAGTTGATAAATCCTGGAGGTGTGGCAGCCGACAAAAGCACAACCCCGCACAGCAGAAACAGGACAAAAGAAATTACATTTTTCATAAAACCCTCCACGAGATGGCCAGTGACCCCGCAGCCCCACACCCATGATGTCATGCTGTTATGATAATCGATTTTTATGCGAATGAATACTCGCAATATCATGCTCAAAAACTAGGGACAGTCCCTAGTTTTTAATGCGTAAGTAGAGTGATTCGAGATAAAAAGGGGACAGTCCACTTATCCGGGGACACATAGCGAGTACATGTCCCCGCGGGACAGCCCTTAATTTTTTCTACTAGACAAACCAGACAAACTAAAAAAACTAATTTGTAATTTATCAAACCCTCTAATCGTATTTATCTCACCATCACCAGTACTTTGATCATGCCCGTACCCGAATCCAGAGGTTCCAGGGCCTTACCGATAATCGTACCGAACTTGAAAGGCCGACTAGCCTTCATCGCATGGCCTGGAATGGATGAAGAAACCAGCAGATCTCCCCGGTAAATAGGCTCCATCGTGGCATCAGCTTTCACCATTGTGATCCCGGAAATCACCGTCAGAATATTATTTTCCCCGTGTACTGAAGCGACGCCCACAACCATCGGATCGGTGTCCAGGCTGCAAGGATAGAGTTCCGCACCGTTGGCGGGGTTCATGACCAGAACATCCCCTTCCTGCACCCACTCCATGACAGGATAATCAGCTTCGAGCTTCGGATTCGGAACGGTCTCAATCTGCGCCTTTTCATAAGCAGGGGACTCTTCAGAAGCCGCTGAAGGACGTTCTTTTTCGAGTACCTCACTCGAGTTTCCGGAAGATACACATTCGCTGCTCCGTGCCGGTGTTTGCCATGTTGCCAGACCATTGGCATCGGAAGTGAGGACCTTTCCCGCGCCCGGACTTCCGCCAGTGATTTTGATCTGGCCAGCGATTTCCAACTTGGCCGATGGGTCCGACGTTCCAATCCCCACCTGCCCCCCGTGCTCGAAGGTGACCACGTCTGTCATAGCGCTCAGGTCGGTCGTCGTTCCATTGGCAAAAACGAGATCGGCATCATTGGAACCCACATTTTTCCGATAGATCCGCCAGGTATACGCACCCAGAGAATTCTGAAACATCAGTCCCTGACTGAATGTATTATTGGAAACCTGGAGTGTCACGCCATCATCGGCTGTCAAAGAATAGAGGTGGAGGTTGGTGATTGGATTTGCAGTCCCGATTCCGACTCGATCCAGGTCTGTGGCAACTAGTGCAGGCGATAACGTTCCCCCGATATAGGTTCGGAACACGGTGTCGTAATCATCGATAATATAGAACCGTCCACCCGGGTAAGGGTTCCCGGATTCGAGAGCGATCCAATCACGTATTCGCATGCTTGGATTAATGTAGACAGTGTAAGTGCTTCCGGCAGAGACTGTTACGGGAGGATCGAATTTGAAGGTATACCAATCCCACCCGCCGCTCAGTGTGCTGTCTCTGCTTGATAAAATTGTACCGGACATTCCATCGCCTTCATAAAGGCGGAAAATAATGGGCATGATGCCCGCATCACCGGAAGAGGGTGATCGAAGGTAGATGGATACGGATCGAAGCTCGCCGCTCAATCCGGCTGTAAATGATTGCATTAACACAGAATAATTATCAACAAAGGATGTGGAAGCCTGCTCCTGATCCAGGGTTAATGAACCGTAAGTCTGCGCGAGAAAATCACCCTGGACGTGAAGCTTATAAGAAGGCGAATCGGTACCAATTCCTACCCTTCCCGGATAGGCATCATAGAGATCATCACCCGATGCAATCCAGTCTCCGTCCAGGATCTCCTCCGGATCGATCCATTCAAATCCGGAAACTGTGGCAGACAAAATCTGACCTGACATTCCCCCCATACTGGCATAATTCCGAAGTCTACCCGTGATCCGGAGGTCCCCATCTACATCCAGTTTATACACTGGAGAGGCTGTACCCACACCGATATTTCCGGATACGGCAGAATAAAGGTCGTTTTCGGAAAGGGTCCAATCCCCATCTGAAATGGCTGAGGGGTAGATCCAGTCGATCCCCGCTCCCGTACTTGATAGAATCTGTCCGGCAGACCCACCATCCCCCGCAGAATCTCGAATCAGGCCCGTTGTTCGAAGATCCCCTGCGACATCCAGAAGGTACCCGGGAGAAGACGTGCCAATGCCAACATTTCCATCGGTTTGGATCGTAAGCCGCGTATCGACGGACAAATCATCGGACGAGGAAATCTTGAATTTCTTTGAATCCCCGCCCTGAACCCCTGCCGACCATTCCTCCGTTCCGGCATAAGCAAACTGAATCCGTGTCTGATTGGTGCTCAAGGTGTCGTCCAGGATCAGGGTGGGATTGCCGTCATCCGCGATGTGCATGTCCGCGGCGGGGGAGGTGGTTCCGACGCCGACACGGCCATTGGCATCCACATTGACGACTCCCTTGACCGTTCCCGCATTCTGGGCATAGGCCGAAGCGAGCACCTGAACCCTCGGGGATAGATCCTCCCCGGCTACGTTTACCTGGAGCCACACCGACGCATAGTCCCGAAACACGGCGGCAAGTGAGGTGTAGGTGCCCGTTCCTGATCCATCGGTCACAGTCCCAGATCCCAGGGCAACGTTGAAAAGGCCATCTGCAACCGTGATGGCCCCGGATCCTGCTGCCAGGTGGGAGTCGATTACAATCTCATCACCCGCAGTGGCGTCACTATAGAAGGTGAAGACCATGTCGTACGAGCCATCCAGCGGTGCTCCCGCATCATCCCGTAGTACACCCTGGTAGTTGATCAGGCCTGGAGGTGTCGCCGCACACAAAAATGCTGTCCCGCAGGAAAACAACAGGAAGAAGATAAATGTATTTTTCATAAATCCCCCCGTGAAATGGCCATGGACCCCCGCAGCCTTTAACCCATGATGTCTAATAGTAATAATAATCGTATCTCCTGTAAAAAGTCTAGTTAGACTTGTATCGGTTTGATAGACTGGAAAGTATGGCCAGGGGTGAACGACTCAAAAACTCAGACTGCTGGAAAGAAGCGTAGAAAATCAAACAGAGGAAAATAGGGACACCTCTAAGCCCCGAGAGCAAGGGGTACGATTTTCACGCCCAAC
>DAOSWS010000051.1 GCA_035593605.1 Thermoanaerobaculia bacterium
GCATCACTGGTGTCCGAGGCATGGTTCCCCGACTCGTCCCAGACGTCTACCTTGACCCGCGCCGCGGATGAGGGAAATACCTGGGCCGGGGATGAGGAGGCCGCCTCTTCCTGGGTTGGCATGTCCCAGAGAAAAGACTGATCCCATGCCAGAAGAGTGTCGCTTCCGGAGTAGTTCTGGTCATTCCCACAAGTGTCAGGGCATTCTCCGGGATCGGTACAGGAGTCGGCGATGCAGGTCCAGCTGGCTCCTTCATCGGATGAATAGCTGAGCTTGGTTCGCTTCATGGGAGGAAAGTTATCCGAGGCTTGCCAGACGATCAGATGGCTCTTTCGCTTTCCCGCATCCCCGGAATATGCCCAGGATTCTCCGCCATTGGGCATGAATACCGTAGACAACGGAAACACTCCATCGATGACGTGAACGTCGATCGAAGTGGTCGAAGAAAGCCCGGTGATGTCCGTGACCTTTAGATAAACCGTATAGGTATCGGGCTGGCCCAGGCCGTAATTTCCGAGATCACCGGGAGGGATGTCCCATTTCGGTGTAGTGATGTCGGCATTGTCTCCAATGCCGTCCCCGTTAAGATCCCATTCGAACCTGGCCTCATCCCACAGGTCATGAAATGGAACAGAAGGCCTGGCCGCACTCCCGTTTGGGGCCGTAACAGTACTATCCATCCTGTCCCCATCTCCGGAAGGTTCCCCAATACCTATATCATCAAGGATCCATCCGATTCCGGTATCCCCCACACCGTCGCGTTCCAGTGCAAAACGCACAAGGACATTTCTGCTTTCTATTTCCGTAATTCCGAGTATCCTTCCGACATCGATTGAAGCTGCATGCCAGGAGGATCCGTCATCGTTTAGTGACATGCCATGATGGGTTGACAGCCAGTGATGGACATCCTCCGCCACAACTGTCCATGTGCCGCCTCCATCGTCCGATATTTCTACACGGGCGGTATCCCCATTTTCCCCGGCTGTGGTCAGGATGAGGGACCATGATTGGATCCTGCCGATATTGCCTGTAACTGTATCAAGGACGTGCAGCGTCCAGTACCCTTCTACCGGCTCACCGGTAAAGCCTGCCAGTGGTTCTTCGGGAATGAAGCTCCCCGTGAAGGGCGCTACACCGGATGCAATGGGTACGGCTCCTGAGTCGTCGAAAAGGGTGGCAGTGTAATCGGCACCGATTCCTCCATTCCTGTCGGAAAGGACGATCATCGTTCCCTGCGGACTTTCCAGAACCAGGTTAAGATCTGAAACGAATGGATGGGTAATGTTGACGATTATATTTAAATCGTTGACTACTCCGGAATTCATTACCCGGATTGAAGAAGAGGCTATTTCCCCCCAAGGCGCGTCCTGAATGGAAAGTGGCGTATCGGTAGCGCTGAAAACTTGATCCTGATCCAGGCCGAGAACATAACGAAACGTGAGGAGGCTCCCGGCTCTCAGAATATGGGTGGAAGCGGAAAGAAGGAGGGATTTCAGGTCGGCACCGCCTGTTCCATCGTAAGTACAGGTAGAGGATTCCCCGGCATACCAGGCATGAAAGGGGGAAGCATAATCTCCTGCGCCGGTGCACATTTGAGACTGTACGCGATGCCACCCATCTTCGGAATCATCCGGAATCCATTGTTCGCCGATCTCCACATTATCCCGCCATGAGGGAAGGAGGGCGTGGTTCAAATGAAGATCCTCCAATCCTCCGATTACAACCGTGTTCCCGGGATTTTCCATCATGGGGGAAGAAATAGGGTTCGTATTTGGTGACAGAATTCCAAGGGAACGCTGGGGCCCTCCTCCCCAGACGATGAATGCGTTTCCGCTCCAAATGGCGCTGTGGTTGCTTCTTCCGGCAGGCTGTCCTTCCACGGGCATTATCTCCCAGGAACCAGGATCCGCAGGGTTTGCAGGGGTGTAGGTATACCTCCCGCCGTCCCTTGGATACTTCACATTATTTACTGTATCCCAGTTGGTTCCGCCAAAGACAATTACCTCTCTTCCGGTCCAGGTTGCCGTGGCCATGTTTCTCCGCTCAGGGGCCGGAGTGAGAGAGGGGATCAAGTACCATTCATCCGTGGATGGACGGTACCTCCCGCCGTTATCGTAGATCGTGATCTCCGAGCCTTCTGAATTCGTGATGTCTCCTCCCCAGATGAAGAAGTCAGATCCCGTCCAGGTCGCGGCTGGGATCTCCCGGGCTTCCGGGGCTCCAACGATGCTCATGGTAGTCCATGCATCGGAATCCGGATCGTACTTTGCCCCATCACCGAGGACTGTATAAGAATATATTCCCCCTCCCAATTCCAGGTCCAAACATCCTCCCCAGATAATCATCTCTTCACCCGTCCATGTATCAGCATGAAAGGTTCTGGGAGAGGGGCATGGGGGATCGGTGGAAATGGAATACCAGGTATCTGTGGAGAGATGATATCGCCCGCCGTCTCCGCGATCGGTCCATAAATATTCTTCCAGCACATCATCATAGCGATAGTAATATCCACCCCAGACCAGCATCTCGGACCCGGTCCAGAGGGTCGTGTGACGCGCCCTTCCCTGGGGTGGGGTTCCGCTTATGGACATTGGAGCCCACACGTCAGAAACGGGATTGTATTTCCCGCCATCCAGATCGTAGACGAGACCTGCTTCCCCTCCCCAGATCAACATAATCTCGCCGGTCCAAACAGCTCCATGCTGTCTCCTGGGTTGAGGAGCATTATCCTGTGATGTCGTAAACCATGCATCCAGGGAAGGCAAGTACCTGCCGCCACTAGAGTCGCTTAAGGTACCTCCCCAAATAATCATCTCTGTACCGGTCCACACGGTACTATGCGTGCTGCGGGCTGTAGGAACATGGGCATTGAAGGCGGTGGGACGCCACGCGTCAAGCACTGGATCATACCTGCCTCCCTGCTCCGGATAGGAGACTGTTTCGTAGTTTAATCCTCCCCAGACAATCATTTCGGTACCCGTCCAGATCGCCGAATGCCAGTAACGGCCCATAGGAGCCCCCGTTGAGATCAGGGGAGTCCATGACCAATCGCGTGTACCTGGCTTCAGGCGCCCTCCGGAAGAGAGAGACCCTACGGAAGAGCATGTTGGTGGATCGAGACATCCGTTTCCACCCCACACGATCATGGATTCTCCGGTCCATACAGCGGAAGCTCTAAAACGCCCGGCAGGCACATCGATTTCGGGCAGGTCGGTCCAAACTTCCGTGTCCGGGTCCAGCCGCGCTCCCAGGGTAGGAAAGTTCCCGAAGGCATACCCGCCCCAAATGACCATCTCATGGCCTGTGTATACGGCAACGTGATCATACCGGGCAGATGGAGCTCCAAGTGTTGGAGTAGGGGTCCAGTTGTCATCCTGAATGTTGTACATGCCACCGGTGTTCAGGTAACCGGCCCCTCTTCCTCCCCAGATAATCATGTAGAGCCCTGTCCAGACCGCAGTATGGCTGTAACGTTCCGCAGGGGCGTCCACTGTACTCATGGCTATCCAGTTATCGGTTGAGGGATAGTAGGCAAAACCGCTATTCACCGGATGGATTCCTATGTCATCAGTCCACCTTCCGCCCCAGACTAGCATCGCTTCACCTGTCCATACGGCCGTGTGAAATTCACGCTTAACCACCCATGCAGGCGGCGACAGGGGAGTCCACTGATCGGTGTCTGGATTGTACCGGCCACCTGTATTGAGCTCTCCGCCGGGCCCTCCTGTTCCCCCCCAGACAATCATCTCTTTCCCCGTCCAGATGGCGGTATGGCCCGATCGTTCCTCTGGAGCTCCATCAATAGAGGTTGATGTCCAGGAATCGAGTGTTGGATTGTATCGTCCACCGGTGTTGGTATACGATCCTCCCCAGATAATCATCTCCCGGCCCGTCCAGACCGCAGAATGCCTGTATCTGGGAGAAGGAACATAGGATTCTGTCACCCATCTGTCCGGTCGGTAAGAACCGGATAAGCCGGGTAAGGAGAGACGATATCCCCAGCCGATGGGGTTCGGTGCCTGCAGGAAGAGTCCAGGTCCAATATAGTCAGATTGTACCCACAATTCAAAGGGGGTCTTTGGAAAGACGAGAAGCTCACCATGAAGCTCTCCTGCCGCTCCTCTCACAGTTTGTTTCAGGATGAATGCATCCCGGGTTTCCTCCAAGACAATAACACCTTGAACCTCCGGGTAGATCATATAAGACGGCTCGAGCAGATCATGCCCTTTATTCGAGATGTTTCGAGTTGCCGGGTTCGATACATCCAGTTGTTCCCGGTGATAGGCTCCTGCGGGTGCGTTCCTGAAGGTTTCCGGTGTAAGAGTCTTCCTGATTTCCTCGACCTGGCTACGCAATTCCTCGTGTATCCTCAAATCGTAGGCGTAACGATCCCGTCCCAGCCGCTCGGCAAGGATGGGACGGATCAGACACTCGGCGATCAGATCGGGATTACAGCCAAGGGCCCCATAAAGTTCGAGAAGCATGTCTGGATCCTTCGTTTCCGCAGCGATACGATCCATCTCAGCCTGGATCTGTTCCGGTGTAATGTCGATATCCCATCCTTGACGAAGGGCCTCGGTGACTCCGAGAAAGAAATCCACCTTCTCCATCAGAATTCCGTCCGGGACGGTTTCCTCAAAGGAAGGTCTCTCCCTCCTGTTCTGGTCTGGCCAGATCCGGTGGTTGTAATAGACTCGTTCAATCGCACGCTGGGCCTCGACACGTTCCTCAAAAGTCAATTGCCGATTGGCAAAGAGGGAACAGCTTCCCAACAGCACCAATGCAAACATAGACCATAATCTTCGTCTCATGGCTGCCTCCTGTCAGAGTAAGCTCCCGCCTGCGCTGACATCTCTGATTGTCCCACCTCTATCGCGTATCCGGCGTGATCCCCGTCACGCCGGAATCATCCCTTACGGGTAGGTAAACCCTCCCGGGAGCGTGCCATGCTGGCCGTTGGGATTCGTGACGATGACGTCCACCGTTCCAGATCCCGCAGGCACCACGCACTTCAGCTTCGTCGTATTGATGAAAACTACGCCCGTCGCAAAGG
>DAOSWS010000052.1 GCA_035593605.1 Thermoanaerobaculia bacterium
ATTGCTGCCATCATCTGCATCCCGCTCATCTTTGTCTGTATTGGAATTCCCCTGATGATTCTCGTCGGCCTGGCCGCGATCATCTTCTGCATCATTGGAGGCGTCAAGGCCTACGACGGCACGCTTTACCGTTATCCGTGGGCGCTCAGGCTGATTAAGTAATTTTACTCGCTCAAACCGTTCTGAATTTCCTGCGGGAGCCGGATGAGGTCCGGCTCCCGTTTTCTTTTATCGTCTGCGGATAAGGTTACGGGGCATGCTCGTGAAGGTCCAGTTCGATCAGCAGATGTCCTTTGGGGACAACATCTCCGGGTGAAACGTGAACCGTCCGGACCGTTCCTGAGACCGCAGCGGTCAAATCGTTTTGCATCTTCATCGCTTCGAGAACCAGGAGGCTTTCACCGCGGGCGACCTTCTGGCCCGGCTGAACGCGAAGATCACAGATGACACCGGGAATATGGGCCCGGATCTCCGACGGGCAGGGTCTCGCGTAGGGTTGACGGGAAAGAAATTTCTTCGTCAACCGGGTTTCATAGGTGGTGTCCTCAAGCTTCAGAGTTCGAAGGTCGATATCGTTTTTCATGGCTCAATTGGGAGGCACGCCATGTTTCTTCAGGGGCCTCCATTCCTGCTTCTGCCCCGAGATCTCAATGGCGCGAATCAGAAAATCCCTCGTCTCGTCTCTGCGGATGATGGCATCCACGTGGCCGTTGGCCGCCGCGATATACGGGTTCGCAAACTTACATTTGTATTCGTCCACCATCTTCAGCCTCGTGGCCTCCGGGTCTTCCGCTTCGGAGATCTCCTTCCTGAAAATAATGTTTGCGGCCCCTTCCGGCCCCATGACCGCAATCTCCGCCATCGGCCATGCAAAGACGAAGTCGGCCCCCAGGTGACGGGAACACATGGCGATGTATCCTCCGCCGTAGGCTTTCCGAAGGATAATCGTGACCTTGGGAACCGTGGCCTCGCTGTAGGCAAAGAGGACTTTGGCACCGTGGCGAATAACCCCGGCATGTTCCTGATCGACACCGGGTAGGTAGCCCGGGAGATCGACGAAGGTGACCAGAGGGATATGAAAGGCATCGCAGAATCGGATGAATCGTGCCGCCTTGTCGGAGGAATCCACATCGAGAACCCCGGCCAGGACCAGGGGCTGGTTGGCGACGATCCCCACGGTCTCTCCGCTGAGGCGGGCAAATCCCACGACAATGTTCGCCGCCCAGTATTCCTGGATCTCCAGAAAGTCGGAGTCGTCGCAGACGGCCCGGATGACTTCCCGGACATCGTAAGGCTTTCTTGGTTCGAGGGGTACGATTTCATTCAGGTCGTAATGCGGTTTGGGAGGCTTGGGGGGGAAACGGTCCGCCTTTTTCCGCGAGTTCCAGGGAATAAAGGAAACCAGGCGCTTGACCATCGCAAAGCATTCCTGCTCGGTTTCTGCATAAAAATGAGCGTTTCCGGAGGTTTCCGCCTGGACCTTTGCGCCTCCCAGCTCTTCCATCGTGATTTCCTCACCCAGAACGGTCTTGATGACTTCAGGACCGGTGATAAACATCTTGGTGATCTTATCCACCACAAAGACGAAATCGGTCAGGGCGGGGGAGTAGACCGCGCCTCCCGCACATGGCCCTAAAACGATGGAAATCTGGGGAACGGCTCCCGATGCCAGTGTGTTTCGGAAGAAAATCTCCCCGTAGCCGGCGAGGGAGTTGACACCCTCCTGGATCCGGGCTCCACCGGAGTCGTTGATGCCGATGATGGGAATTCCCAGCTTGATGGCGTGGTCCATGATCTTGGTAATCTTTCGGGCGTGCATCAACCCCAGAGATCCTCCTGCCACGGTGAAGTCCTGGGCGTAAATGCAGACCGGATGGCCCTCGATCTTTCCCGTTCCCGTAATGACCCCGTCCCCCGGAAGCTGCTTCTTGTCCATTCCAAAGTCTGAACACTTATGCTCTACAAACATGTCGTATTCATGAAAGCTGTCGTCGTCCAGGATCGTCATGATCCGCTCCCTGGCCAGAAGCTTCCCCATGGATACCTGCTTCTGCGCAGCCTGGGGTCCACCTCCCTGGATCAGCGATTCCTTTTTCTTTAACAGTTCCCGGGTCTTTTCATCCTCCGACCGCATAGTCACCTCCCTGAATGAAGAACAGGCGGGGGTCCGCCTGCATCGTGCATCGTATTTGTGATCCTCCTCCGTGCCGTCGCACGCCAAAATTATACCACCATCGGAATTATGTCACCCACCACCCATCGTTAAATCAGGGCATCGTATCCAATCTCGTCAAGAAACGGGTTATGGAAAATTCCCCCCATCTTCTTCAGGTGCAGATGGGGAATCGGCTCCGTTCACGTTGCCTGTTTGTCTTCGTTGTCTGAAGTGGAAAATTATTTCCGCTGTAATCCACAAAACAGTGAAGACCCCTGCTGTAATCAAAAAGAAATGGTTCCAGTGAAAATAGTGGGTATACAGATCATCCTTCCCGGCCGTGACACCCCATTTTTCTTCCAGCTGGCGCAGTTGAACCCTGGTGAGATAGCTATAAAAAACCATCGTGATGGTATCGATATAGACAATGATGATAAACCCTCTGATTTTTTGAATCCATGTCAACCGGGGAAAGAAATCTTTCCACACGCGGTAAAGGAGAATTTCCATATAGCGTTTACGGCGTTCTTCCCTGTCCATTCCTCACCTCATCGTAAAGGCCAACAGAGGCATCCGACTCTTTCAAAGCAGACAGCAAGAGACTCGAAGAAATGCACCACCCCAGTTGCGCCAGCATTTTACCCTCATCCACTGAAAACCCCGTCATCCCGAGTAACAATTCACGTTCTGGTTCCACTTCATGCCTCATAATGGTTGATTCCGGTTTTAATTTAATTTCTTTCCTCACTTTTGGAACGGAGAAAACTTTTTAAATATGCAAGATCTTGATCAGAGATGTTGAGAAGTCCTTCCTTTTGGAGCTGCATTATTCTTTGAACCTGGTCATTGAATGAATCCTGCTGAGATTTATCCCCATCCATAATTTTTTCAGCCTGTTTTACAAGTGATTTGACAGCGACTTCACCGTATGTTTCTGGTGGAACCAGCCAGGTATGGATTAAAACGAGTCGATCAGCATATTCAGGCTGGTGAAATCGTCTGATCAGGTGAGCTTCCATAATTAATAATTCCCAAGCCTGATTAATTCTTTTTTTCCTATTAGGATTTATCATATTCTTTACTGCATTCCACCAGGGTAAATGAGAAGATTCGGTTTGGGAAGTTTTATTGTATAGACGGATGTAATGCTCAATGATGCATTTTTGAATTTCATCTGGAAGTTCACTACCTGGTGCATTTTGGAAATCTTCATAATATACTGGGTAATCGCTCAAATTACTCAATAGTTTAAATTGAGCATCAAGGTCCTGCCCATCCAAAATACTCTGCACTTCCGTTAGGGTCAGATTTGAATGGAGTATTGGATTACCAGCCAATAAAAGAAAGCTTAGCGTTAAAAACATTTTTTTGTATTGGTCCATAGTATCGTCCTGTCAGTATATAATCTCATCACAATTTGGAACATCGGGCGGACATCCATTATTATCCCCTGGATCGACTTGATTCTGGCAATCTCCCTTAAATTGAGAAACAAAATTATCACGACATTTCCGGATACAATCTGGCACAGGATTGGAAAAAGCATCATAAACACTCTTGACGGCTTTTGTAGCACCTAAGACCATGTTATATAAAGGAAATAATGGCATTGAGAAAATTGCGCCAGCTATTGCGGCATCTTTGAAACAACAGTTTTCGCAAGCTATATAACAATCAGATCTAGCAGTTTCATTACAGTTATCGGTACCCCAAAAAACATAATCACAAATGGTATATTTCTCCCTGGTTACGCGAACACAGTCCTCCAATCCAAACGGATCAAAGAAATAGTTCGGATTGTTAGAAAATGCCACATATCTATTATTTGTTC